>NZ_LWFI01001609.1:0-19404 GCF_001635735.1 Oleiphilus sp. HI0067 | reverse complement strand
CATTACATCTGGAATTCAGGAAGTTTGACGACCATCCCGTTGTCATCAGCGCTAAGTCGAACCTGACATGCAAGTCGTGATTCTTCTCGTTTCTCTGGCGCCATATCTAGCATTTGAGCTTCTTCTAAATTGATTTCACCCAATTGATCACGCCATAGTGGGTCTATAAACACGTGGCACGTGCCGCACGCGCATTCCCCACCACAATCCGCATCAATACCCGGCACCATATTTTCGGTCGCCACTTCCATTACAGACTGCCCATTCTCATAACTTAGAGAATGCTCTGTCCCATCGTGTTCGATCAGGGTTATCGTGCTCATGCTTTACCTCTTATTATTTTCACGTGCGATTCTGATTAAGTTAGGCAAAGATTAGAGTGTCAAACACATACAAGGGAGGTCATTTATTGCCATTCGAGAGTCATTTATTGACATCACAGGGTCATTTAAAGACACTATAAGAAAGACGACCACTATTGGCATTATCCACCACCACAGTGACATGAGATCGCGATAACGATGAACGAAGCCGCAACCATCCCCTCGAACTATTCAAGACTGATAGCCCGTGCATTAGGACTCTTGGTTCAAGACCTCCCTAAATTACTGGCGCACACCAACTTAAGCGTCGATGAGTTTTTAGATGAAAGTACGCTTATCACGGCAGACCAACAAATCACTTTGCTTGAAAATGCATTTTCAATTTCTGGAGACGAAGCCTTCGGATTAGCGATTGGAAAAATGCTGACCCCAGCAGCCCATGGAGCGATGGGTTTTCTTGTAAATAGCAGTCCAAACTTGATGACTGCCCTACAAGGGTTTCAAACGTTCTCCCCAACAAGAATGAGTTTTGTGAGCTTAGATCTTCGCGCTGAAGGCGACTGGTTATCCGTTTACTATCACGTCGAACTAGATCTCAAGCCAGAAATTTTAAGATGCATTACCGAGGCGTCTGCCATTACATTTTTTGATTGCGCAGAACACTTGCTGGGGCACCCGCTGAATTCAGCGATTACAAGCTTCATTCATCCGAAACCAAACTACAACGCACGCTATAGCGATTGCATTCCAGGAGAAATACTATTTTCTCAAACTCATACCATCGTAAAAATCCCAATTGAAGCTTGCAGAGAGCATAACGTTTCTGCGAATCATGAAAACTATCAACTTGCTTTCAAGCAGTGCGAACAGATGCTCTCTACCATCAATTCTGATGAGCGCTCTTACACATACAAACTTCAAAAATTAATGCTTTCACACCCTCCAGGAACCTTATCAGAAGACGATGCCGCAGCCGCTATGTTCGTTAGTAAGCGAACATTGGCCCGTTATCTAGAGCGAGAAGATTCGGGCTTCAGAAAGATACGTGACGATATTTTATGTCAACAGGCACAAGACTATTTACGCAATTCCAGAATGTCTGTAGAGGCTATCGCTACCCTTTTGAACTATCACGACAGCTCAAATTTTCGCCGAGCTTTTAAACGCTGGAATAATCAAACACCTGATCAATATAGGAAAGCAGCTCAAAGAATCGCACTTTAAATCCTGCACTTATCGACTAACCTACACCAGACAATCTCTTGGGAGCATGGCGAGAAAACCTAGTCGCTAGCAATACGGATATGAAGATAAAAACCAAACAAATCAGTGGGACACTTGCACTATTAGTTGCGAGCTTAATTTTAGTTGGCTTCATTTCTATCTATTTAGCAATCAGCAAATCAAATCAAGTCATTCAAGAATTAACCGAAAGCCGGCTTGAGTCGACGCTGATGCTTAAAAAGTCACATATTGAAGATTACTTAAGGGGACTCACTCAGCAGTTTGAGCTTATGTCGAAAGACCAAAGTGCAAGTGCTGCTAGCTTTCATTTTGATTCGACCTTTCCATTCTTTGAGCAATCTAGTGGTATTTCAGACGCTGAAAAGTCTGAAGTACGAGATTATTTCACTGAACACTTTTTCACCCCATATACTGAACGTGTAGGCCAGTCACCGATTGATGCAGACACCTATTTCAAAGACTTCACTAAAAACCAATGGATACTGCAATACCATTACATCACCGCGAACCCTAACCCTATCGGTGAGAAGCAAAAAATGGAGAGCCCTAGCAACGAGTTCTCCTCGTATAGTGGCGCACACAGTGGCTATCACAATACATTTCTAGAATATTCTACAAAGCTAGGTTTTGGTGACGTCTACCTCATTGGCCCAGACGGCCGAATAAACTACTCATTAAAAAAAGGCTTTGAGCTAGGCACGAATATCATAAATGGGCCGTTCGCGAGCTCAGGATTAGGACGTGCGTTCAACGGTGCGCTGAATGCCGAACAAGGTCAATTAGTATTCGAGGACTTTAGCGCTTATACCCCCTTATTCGAAGCGCAAGCCGCGTTCATTGCCACGCCTATCGTTAAGTTCAAACGCGTACGTGGCGTTATCGCTGTTCAATTCCCTATCGACAAAATCGACCAAATCATGACAAATGGTCATGCATGGAAAGAAGTAGGGTTTGGTGAAACCGGCGAAGCCTATCTAGTAGGTTCTGACTCAAAGCTACGCAATACAATGCGTCTCAACGACGAAAACCCTGAGCGCTACTTCGAGCGCCTCCAAGCAAGCAGCATAGATAGCGACACGATTGATCAGATTAAATCTCTCGGTTCCGGAATCGGCTTACACACTATTGACACTACTGCGACACAGAATGCTCTTTCGGGCAAATCGGGCTTTGCTAGCATCACTCAACAAGATGGTCGAGAAGTGTTGTCTGCCTATGCTCCAATCAATGTTGAGGGTTTCAATTGGGCCATCATTAGCGAAATTGATAAAAACGAAGCCTTCTCAGCAGCATCTGCGCTTGCACAGGACTTAAGCGTAAGCCTTTTGTTACTTACCATCATTGTCGCAGCGCTTGCCGCCATACTTATTTGGTTTAGCGCTAATTTATTATTCAAGCCATTAGAAAATATGGGCGATAAAATGCATGACATTGCGCATGGCGATGCGACCTTATCTAGTCGTCTGAATGAAGACGGCGACAATGAAATATCCGGTTTTGCTAAAAGCTTTAATGTTTTCGTTGAAAAGCTTGCAACACTTGTTGAACGCACTGAAGAAACATCTCGATCCCTAAGCAGCCAAGCAAATCAATTGACTGACTTATCGCGAACAGGAAACCAACAAGCCATACAACAACGTCAACAGATTGAGAATATTCAGGCTGCGATCAGCCAAATTCTGGATAGTATTACTAGTAACGCCGAACGCGCAAATCTAGCGTCAGATGCTGCCAACGAGGCCAAGTCTAATTCTGAAAAAGGCAAAGCAGCGACGCAGCGGGCGGTCGAATCAATTCAAGATGTCGAGCAAGAGATTACAAACGCAGCAGAAGCTCTCGCAGGTGTAGAAAACGACACAAATGAGGTAGCAAGCCTACTCGCGGTGATTGATTCGATCTCCGAGCAGACCAATCTACTCGCACTTAACGCAGCAATTGAGGCTGCTCGAGCCGGCGAAAATGGCAGAGGGTTCGCTGTGGTCGCAGACGAAGTCCGCAGTCTGTCCCACAAAATTCAACATGAAACAGCAGCCATTACGACGACGGTTAACAATCTAAAAGTCGGAACAGAGAACGCAGTTGCCGTCATGCGTGCTAGTAAAGAAAGCAGCGAACGCAGCACTGAGTCATCCCAACTCGCCGGCAAATCACTTGATCAAGTTGTAGAATCGAGTGATTACATCGCCGGAATTAACCGAGAAATCAAATACAATACCAACATCAATACAAACTTAGCCAACGACATCAAAGAGAATGTCGACCAAACAGCGCAAATTACCTCTGAGTCAACGACGGCATCCCATCAAATCCAAGAGATTGGGAACGACATTGCGTCATTAGCATCTCAACTGCATGAACTTGTTGGCCAATTCTCTAACGAATCGAATAACCACTCTGAAGCACAAGAAATTTCGAAGTAATAATAACTACCCTCATTGTAATTTCTTGCAAAACTAAAACGCTACCTCTCTTGTTTTATCGTCGAAAACGAGTTTGAGACCACCTGAAAAACCCCACCACATAAGGCATTTATACAAACCATAAGAAAAAGTGATAGCCATAATGATAACATCGGCTTTTCTTATAAAGAGAATAATTTTCCCTATATAAGAAATAAAATTTCATATAAATCAGCAACTTAACCAAAAACTCGGAACTACGTCACACAGTCAATCCAATTAATTCGATGATCTCGATCGCTTGGTCAGGTTTTATCGAATAGTTCATCTCTAAAACCGCCATTACGATGCGCGCAACCATACCTTGTAGTAGAGGCATACATCGTGATTCAAACAGACATATTAATGATAGGCGGCGGCATCATGAGTGCAACGCTCGCAACATTAGTCTCGGAGCTAGACAACACTCGCTCTATGACACTTATCGAACAAGCGGAACGATTCGGTAACGAAAGTTCAGATGCATGGAACAATGCAGGGACTGGGCATGCTGGATATTGCGAACTCAATTATACACCGCAAAGTAACGATGGAAGCGTATCTCCTGATCGAGCACTCGCTATTAATGAGCAATTTGAAAACTCTCTACAATTTTGGAGTTCACTGACCCAAAAAGGTGTTTTCGCTCGCTCCGAAGACTTCATAAAGCAAGTACCACATTTGAGCTGGGTCAAAGGCGAGCAAGCCTCCAGATTTCTTGCTGAACGCCATCGTTCATTATCAAAGAACGCGTTATTCGACGGAATGGAATATTCCAATGATCCTTCTGAGCTAAATCAATGGCTGCCGCTGATTACTGCTGGTCGCTCAAGCAACGAATCGATGGCCGCGACGCGAGTCCAGCACGGCTCTGATGTTAACTTCGGCGCGCTTACGCGTATGTCGGCGGTACACTTATCCTCGCTAGAAAATGTCGATGTAAGGGTAAGTTCCCGCGTCGTAAACCTAGATAAACAAGGTGATCGCTGGCATGTCACAGTTCAGAACGTAAAGTCTGGTGAACGTACGGTATTTAATTCAGGTTTTGTATTCATTGGTGCTGGCGGCGCTAGCTTATCTTTACTGCAAAAATCTGGCGTCAAGGAAGCTAAAGGTTATGGAGGCTTCCCAGTCTCAGGTATTTGGTTAGCATGCCAAAACGAAGAGCTTGCGTTGTCTCACAACGCGAAGGTGTATAGCCAAGCTGAGGTAGGTGCACCACCTATGTCTGTCCCTCATTTAGATACACGTTACATTGATGGTAAGCCTGCACTACTGTTCGGACCATTTGCAGGCTTTACGACGAAATTTTTAAAACAAGGCAACATCCTAGATCTTATTCGTAGCGTGCGTTTAGACAATATTGCCAACCTTTTACACGTTGCTCGTAACAACTGGTCTCTTACGCAGTACTTAGTAAAAGAAGCACTCAGTTCACGTGACGCAAGACTTACTCACTTAAATGGGTTCTTACCACACGCTGATCATAGCGAATGGCAGTTACGCCGTGCTGGTCAGCGCGTGCAAATCATTAAAACAGGAGCACGAGGAAAAGGCTCTTTGGAATTTGGAACAGAAGTATTAGCAACCAAAGATCGCTCTTTGGCGGCACTTATGGGTGCCTCCCCAGGTGCGTCGACCTGTGTATCAGCAATGCTTGATGTCATTGAACGTTGTATGCCTGAACTGACTCAAGGCAGTCACTTAGTCACGCTTCAATCGCTAATTCCAAGTTACGGACACTCATTGAAAAACGATGCTCAACTCTTAGCAAATGTTAGAGCATTTACACATTCAACACTGGGCTTATCAGATTCAGTAAGCACAGTGCCAAGCTTTTTAGAATCAAACCCTCATATGGAGTCAACCTTATGTTGATCGGAATTCCGAAAGAATCTCAAGCACAAGAAAATCGCGTTGCGATTATTCCTGCTGGCGTGCCAGAACTGCTTGAGGCCGGTTACGAAGTTATCGTTGAACAAGGTGCTGGCGACGGCGCACACTTTACCGATGAAGAGTACCGCAATAGCGGTGCAATTATCGCTGATGATGCAGAGTCACTGTATCGACAAGCAAATATTGTCGTGAAGGTTCTCGCACCTACAGAAGAAGAAGCAAAGCTTCTTCGTCCTGAGTCGACATTGATCAGCATTATGGAGCCGTGGGATAACGTTCCACTAATTCAAAATCTTGCAGCACGCTCTATCGACTCGTTCGCCCTTGACCTTGTGCCACGTTCAACGCGTGCTCAATCTATGGACGTATTGAGCGCAATGGCTGGCATCAGTGGTTATCGCTCAGTATTGCGCGGCGCGATGTCTTTGCCTCGTTACTTCCCGATGCTAATGACGGCTGCGGGCACCATTCACCCTGCACGTGTTTTAGTGATCGGTGCAGGTGTTGCTGGCTTGATGGCAATCGCAACGGCACGTCGTTTAGGTGCTGTCGTTGAAGCATACGACTTACGCCCAGAAGTGAAAGAACAAGTCGAAAGTCTTGGCGCTGAGTTTATTGAGATCAAAGTTGAAGAATCAGACTCAGAGAAAAGCTCCGATAGCAATGGATATGCCACAGCAAAAACCGAAGCGTTCTACGAAGCTCAACGTTCGCAGCTAGGTGATTGTGTTGCTCGAGCGGACCTTGTCATCACAACTGCAGCGGTACCTGGAAAACCAGCACCTAAGCTCATCACGCGACAAATGATGCAGCGCATGAAGCGCGGCTCCGTCATTGTTGACCTTGCGGCAGCGCGAGGCGGTAATGCAGAGGGCACAGTCTTGAACGAAAAAATCGAGTTAGACGGCATTACCTTAGTCGGACACGTAAACCACCCTTCACGTGTGCCTGTGCATGCATCGCAGCTATTGAATCGAAACATTATCAACTTCATTAAGAACATGACCGAAGGTGGTCGCCTTGTTCCTAATCAAGAAGATGAAATTGTCACGGCAACTCAGGTGACTCGTGGCACTAGTATTTATTTTGAACCTGCTGAATCAAACCAAGAGGAGAATGCATAAATGGAAATGCTCGTTCTTAGCTTCACCATATTCATCTTGGCCTTATTCGTTGGCGTCGAGTTGATAAACAAAGTACCGCCAACCTTGCACACACCTCTGATGAGCGGCACCAACGCGATCTCTGGCATCGTTATCGTCGGTGCAATTGTTAGTGCTGGTACAAATCACTTGTCTCCCACTGTTGCAAGTGTTCTTGGTTTTATTGCTGTTACTCTCGCAAGCATCAACATCGTTGCAGGCTTCATGGTGACAGATCGTATGCTCAACATGTTTAAGCAAAAGGGCTAATGATGTTTGCTTTAGTCAATCTTTCTTACTTAACAGCGGCTGTGTTTTTTATCCTCGGCATAAAAGGCATGACCAAACCTAAAACGGCTGTACGCGGAAATCAGCTTTCAGCTATCGGCATGTTGATCGCAGTAACCGCAGCACTTCTTCACCACGACATCATTGGTTTCACTACGATCATTGCTGGTATTTTACTCGGCGGTTCAATTGGTGCATTGCTGGCAAAACGCACAGCAATGACGTCTATGCCAGAGCTTGTAGCAAGCCTTAACGGCGTTGGCGGCGGGGCATCTCTAGCAGTTGCTGGTAGCACATGGTTAACTGCAATCGCAGCAAATTCAGTGGTAACCGGCGTATGGTCAGCAGCCATCCTTGCTTCGATCGTCATCGGTGCAATAACGCTATCAGGATCAGTGGTCGCCGTTCTTAAGCTAAAAGGAACTATCGGTGACAGTAAGCGCGCAAGACAATGGCAGCTTATTACAGTAGCGAGCCTCGTGGGTATTCTTGCATGCGCAAGCATGATGTTTGGTGAAGGCCAACTGTCTAGCCTTGTACTACTCGCTATTGTCGGCCTCTGCTTGTTTCTAGGTGTCGGTCTAGTACAACCAATTGGTGGTGCCGATATGCCAGTTGTTGTTGCGCTACTTAACGCCTACTCAGGTCTTGCTGGCGCAGCGACCGGTTTCGTGTTGGAAAACCAAGGCTTGATCATCACTGGTTCTCTAGTTGGCGCGTCTGGTCTTATCCTGACTGCAGTAATGTGTAAAGCCATGAACCGTTCACTACCAAACGTTCTCTTTGGTGGTGCATTTGGGCCGCAGGCTGATACGCAGTCGAAGTCAAACGACAGCGAGTTTTATGACGGCAAAGTGAAATACGCAACGCCAGATGACCTTGCACTACTCTTAGACGGTGCGCGCAGCGTTGTGATGGTTCCAGGCTATGGACTTGCGGTTGCCCAAGCGCAACACGCAGTGAAAGAGCTTGCTAACCAGCTTGAAGCACGTGGAGCTAAAGTCAGCTATGCAATACACCCTGTTGCTGGACGTATGCCTGGCCACATGAACGTATTGTTGGCAGAAGCTGAGATACCATATGATCAACTAAAAGACATGGATACCATCAATCCTGAGCTTCCTCAGGCTGATGTGGCAATCGTACTTGGCGCAAATGATGTTGTTAACCCAGCTGCAGCTGAGGATCCAAATTCGCCTATCTTCGGAATGCCTATTCTCGATGTGCATAAAGCGAAGACCGTCGTTAACGTTAAGCGAAGCTTGTCTCCGGGCTTTGCCGGCATACCAAACAGCCTATTCATTCGTGACAATAGCTTGATGGTAAAAGGCGACGCAAAAGAAGTCCTTCAAGCAACGACCTCAGCGATCAAAGAGCTCTAAACAAAGCTTAGTTATAGAAAGTCCAAAACCGCACTTCGGAGCTTCTGAAGTGCGGTTTTTTTATTTACGCACCGCAGCTTTTTCGTCATATCAGGCCACCTTCAAACTAATCACAAACATTCCGTCATTTCATACAATTTTGTCTCCATGTTTTTCCTTACATTGGCCGGGTTGAATAATTTTCATACAACAATAAAAGGAGAGATCATGTTCAACTTAAAAATAACAGCTAAACGATCATTGCTCGCAGTCGCGGGTTCTTTAGGTATTAGCTCTATGGCGTTTGGAGATGCGCACAGCGGTTATGTTGCGCCTATCGATTTACCAACAGCACCAGTTAACACCTGTAAATGGTATCAACCCGTATGTCATGTCGCGTACGACATTGAGTACGCGGGCTACCTTATCGAAAAAGCTAATGTGAATGCCATTAACTACGACAATCGCTACAACACGCAGTATCCGATTGTGTTAGTTCACGGCGTGTCTGAATTCGACAAAATTATCGGAGTTGTCGAGTATTTCCAGAATATTCCAGCAGTTTTGCGCTCAGGAAACGCAGTTGTATATACGCCAAATGTAACCGCATGGGATACCGCACAAGAACGTGGTGAGCAGCTATTAGGCTACATCAATAATACGGTATTGCCAGAAACAGGCGCATCAAAAGTACACTTGATCGGTCACAGCTTAGGCTCACCAACATCACGCTATGTTGCAGCAGTCAGCCCTGATATTGTGTCATCTGTGACATCAGTAAACGGCATCAACTATGGCTCTGGGTTTGCGGATTGGGGTGTCGACAACATTATTGGTGGACCGCTTGAAGGCATAGCGGCAGATTTGTTGAACTTAACCGGAGACGTACTCGACGCACTCGCAGGTAATCCTGAATATGCCAGTGACGCGCTAGAAACCGTTAAGTTTATGTCTTCTGAAGGCGCATTAGCTTTCACAGAAGAGTTTCCTGACGGAGAGCCAACAACTTATTGTGGTAACGGCGCCAACCTTGTTAACGGCATTCATTACTACTCATGGGGAAGTATTGGCACAACCACAAATATCGCAGACATAAGTGATGCTTTATTCGTGCTTACTGACGCATTGGGTTACTACAATGGCGAACAGACAGATGGCTTAGTTGCTAAATGCTCGCAACGTTGGGGTGAGAACATTCGTGACGATTGCTGGATGAACCATTTAGATGCTACGAATATGCTATTTGGTCTGAGTAATCTTTTAGAGACTGATCCTAAGACGCTATACAAAAACCACGCTGATCGTTTCCGAGACATGGGTTTGTAATAGCAATTGCTGTACTAATTGAGGTCAGTTTTTCTATCGAAATACCTGACCTCTCTTAAATTAGAAAACCGCTAATGGGTGACCAGAAGCGGCTTTTTTATAGTCTTAATATAAGATAAAACTGGGGTTGAAGGCGGACGAGATCAGATTAATGTGCAACTATTTGGCTGGAATGCCTAAGAAAATTAAACAAGAATAAACGGCTCAGATTTCTCTATCGGCCATTTTATCTAAGGTCGCTAAGCGCTTGCGCTCATTCACATCAAACATAGATGCTTGCAAGGCCTGAATTTCTAATTGCTTATCAGAATCTGACAAACCATTGGTATTCAATACTAATTCCCTTTTTTGCCGATACTCAGCAAAACGTGCATCCCAAGCAGATTGCTTTTGATCTGCTTCAGCAAATCGTTGAACAGTTTTCTCGTCATATACTCTACGACGCAGTTCATGAAGCTCTTGTGCTGTAGCTCCGGCTTCCTTAGCAGCTTGTATTCTTTTCCTGTCACGATCGAGCTGCTTTAGATTCTGTTCTTGCTCGGGCAAGAGGCCTTCAAGATCAACCAAACTTCCTGACCGAACGCTATCCTCTCTCGCATCTCGTTTACGCTGTAATACCGCGGCAGTGTATGCGTCTAGCGCATCTTCTTCAGCAAAAAACGCCTCGTAAACATCTGCGCTTAAGCTATTCATTCGTGCATCACGACGGTATTCAAATAGGGTTAAGTAGTCATGTCCAGACGGGGCAACAAGATTGTTGCCAGCGACAATCCCCTCTAAATCAATTAGAGCCTCTTTATACAAAATATACTCAGCCAAAACACCAATCGCCTGAGAGCGTGCTGGCTCTTCGAGGTGTCTAGTAAAATACTCTTCGATGCGCCCGATAATAGTTTCGATTGGCTCTTCACCAAACGCTGCTAAAAAGTAATCGATCATAGATTTTAAAGAAGGGGTGACGACTAAGTCTCCGTCATCCGTCAGCGCAAAATAACCGGGTATGCTTGTGCCACGTAAGGAATTTGCTAAAGGTCCGTAAGCTGACGAATATGTGTCGCCCTGCTCATTCGGATAAATTTCATGGATTTCTGTAGATTCATTCAAAGGAGTTTGAATATTCTTGCGCTTCTCAGCGAGATACGCATTAGAGTTTGGCGTATCTTCAAGCTGAGATCCAAGATCCGAAGACTGCTTGTCTGACATAAGGAATGTCGCACCAAGTAGCACTCCTACACTCGCCAAACCAGCACTCATCGCTAGCCTTTTTTTCATATCCAAATGACCTTTAGCGACTCAAATTAATCAATTAGTGTTTCGTTTAATTCGAATTTGGGCGAAGCACTTCGTTCTTGTTCAGGCAATATAACGTGAAGCTGCTTTGTTTGACCAAAAATCTGCGACGGATTCATTCCTAACATCGACCGAAAACTTTTGTTGAAGTGAGAAGAATCAGTAAAGCCTGCTTCAGCCGCAGCATCGGTCAATGTCATCCCTGCCCCCACATTTTCCGTAGTCTTATACAAACGGCACCAAAGTCTATAGCGCCTAATGGGTATGCCCGTCTGCTTTTTAAAAAGTTCCATCAACCTCGATTGAGATAAGTTTGCAACATTAGCGAGATCAGAAAGGGATAGGTTTTCACTTATAGTTGACTGAATATGTTCGATAACACTCTTAATTCGTTTATCAAGCCAATAATTATGCTCAACACCAATAATTTCGTTGGTTCGCAGAATGAGCGATAGGGAATGAAGAATTTCCTGAGAATCAAAGGGCGCGGAACTCAACTCTAGAAAACAATTGATATAAATATCTTCGCTCTCAGCATCATAAAACGCGGTACCTTCGTTAGCATTCATCAAACTAGAAAGTAATCGATAGTCTTTTCCCAATGGATCTAAAGTGCAATTTGCAAAAAGCTCACCCTGCGTATCGATAATGACTGGCATACCCGCTGGAAGAAGCAAAGTTCTGCACTCGATTGGCTGAGTCATCTCACTGGTAATAAACCGAATGGGTTTATGCAAACCAAACATCAGTGTTGCAGCGCCAGTAGAGATATCTAGCGGATCAGTAAGTCGACCGATAAGGAGAGTACGTTGTTCCCACAAATAAAGTAGCGGACTTGCGCTCGTCGATTCCATGCCAAAGTTCTTCCTTCATTTTGCTTATTTTTATAGGATTGCAAACAGCACCGACCAATATAGAGCTAATACTCTAATACTGTCATATCTTAGAAATAATCTCAGGAAGACGTGTTCAAAATGTGCGCAGGATTAAGCAATTAAAAATCCAAGAAACAAACCGTGAGTTCATACAAGCATCTTGAAAACAAATAACTTACCGCCCTCTTCTACCTAACCAGTTGCGACAGCGGCACCCATTAATTTTATTATTTTTCTATGAACGTTTTCAGGTTGTTCAAAGCAGCTTGATAAGAACGAGCACCTATTCTCTCAACTAAACCACTGAGCAAAGATAAAGAACGGTGGACACGGAGACCGATACGATATTTTACTTCAACCTCTTTCTCCATTTGCTGAATTGAAAACTCTTCCACTAATTCATCTGCATATGGAATAGAAACAGCTGAGACACGATATGCCACCTTTTGATTAGGCTGAGTAATCAAAAACTCTTCCCTAAACAGAATAAAATAATTCAGGGTTACAATCCGAGATAAGCATCCTGCCTCCTCCAATAACGCAGTTGCACTCGTCATCCCAGGAAACCAATGAGGCCAGGTATTCGGATTAATTAGCGCGTCATAAACGCTCTTTGCGTCTGAGCTAATGCGAATAGAATAAGACAGCTTGATTGGCGCAGATTCTAAAAACGAGATATCCGCCGCCTTACATTGAAATTTCATACTCTGCACCAATCCTTTTTATTGTGGTGTTTTGTGCCTATACGCTACCAGAGTAGATCAATCGGCAGCAAACCTTCTAACCATAAAGCACGCCCAAACAATTCAACGGACGAGAATTACAAAACATACTGTGCTACTTTAAAAGTATTTTAGCTATAAAAAGTGAGAAAAATCATGCTTGATTAATTCACTTTGTTTCTTTTTTTTCGTTATTCTGGTGTGCTGTTATGGCGTGATCATCATTCACGATATTCCAGACGAGATTGCCTACCATCGGAACCACCCCACCAAGATGCCATTCATGTATCAGGCTGGGGCAGCTTATTCACACTGCATGTCATCTGGCCTTTTTTTGTGGATTTGGGCAACGCTATACAACGAAGAAACCGGATGGGGGATCAAATCAAACAACCATCGAATACCGAACTCAGAAGACGAAATATCGGAGTTAAAGAAAACAATTTCGTCGCTCACTTCGTCAGATAAAGGAGATCATTAATGGATATCCTAATTATTATGACCTATACAGCAATCTGCATCGCTATATCCAAGATTTTCAAAATCCCAATGAATAAGTGGACCGTTCCAACAGCGGTGTTAGGTGGTATTGCAATTGTCGCGACTCTGATGATGGTCATGAATTACAATCACCCGTACGCGAAGTACGCTAAAGAAGCATTTGTCACGGTCCCTATCGTTCCCCAAGTCTCTGGAATTGTCGAAACCGTCAACATCACCCCAAATGTTGCCGTTAAACAAGGCAACATCCTGTACACAATTGAAAACAGCGCTCAACAAATTGCCCTTAAAAAAGCCGAGGCAGCTTTAGCCGACGCTTAAAGTAGTGTCTCGCAAAAAGACGCAGCGCTAGAAAGTGCTAAAGCCGTGACACAGAAGGCAAAGGCAAATTTTGAGCGAGCACAAACTACCTACTTGCGCTTCAAAACAGGCCACGAATCGACAGGCTCCGCATCCCCTTTTTCACAACAAGTCGATAACCGAAAGAAATTATTTGAAGAAGCAAAAGCGGCATATCACCCAGCGCAAGCTGATGAGAAGCGCCAAGAACTGATTGCAGAGTCGATAATAGCCGGCGAGAATACAATTGTTGCACAGCTCATTGAAGCTAGAAACCGTGCACAACTTGACTTGGACCGTACAATCATTAGAGCACCGTCAGATGGCACTCCAGTACAAGTAGGCATTCGCCGGGGCACATTTGCAGCAGCACTACCCTTGCGCCCAGCAATGTCTTTCATACCTACAGAAAAAAGACGTATCGCTGCCAGATTTTGGCAAAACTCACTCCTACGCATGAAAGTTGGCTTAGAGGCTGAAGTAATATTAGATGCAGTGTCTGGTCATGTATTTGAAGGCAAGCTTGTGGATTTACAACCAGCGATGGCAGAAGGTGAATTCCAAGCAGGAGGCGCACTCATAGCGACAAACAGAATAGCGCAACCTGGTTTTGCTATCGGAATTATAGAATTTGAAGAAGATCTTAATGACTATAACCTGCCTCTTGGCATTCAAGGACAGGCCGTCGCCCTAAATTATGAAGATTACTAAATGCACGTATCAGCCATTCGAAGGATTTTGCTCTGAATGCTGGGCTGGCTGAAATACGTATATCCGATTAAATAAATACCGGGGCTTCAATACGATAAAGCGATTGAAGCCCTTTACTTCTCGACAACCGTTAATACTCTGAAGCAGGCTGTATAAAGTCACTGAACAAACCATCAACGACGTATTCCAATCGCTTCTGAGCCTCTTCATCCGATCGTTCCTGCATAAGATTCCCGACTACTCCACCAGCCCATACTGGGGTTTGTGTCGCCATATCAACCGCAACGATACGAAGGCCAATCGCAGGCTTGTCACCGAGTAATTTAAGCTGCTTCATTGTCTCGTTAGGAATTTCAGGAATATCGGTCACAACGCCAACAGTATACGCAATCCCAAGCTCACGTGATTGCGCTAATTGCGAAAAGCCAAGCTCTCGCATTTTTTTATTCACTAGGTATTCAAACTCTAGACCTCCATTAAATCCCCGAGAATGAATTTTGTGTCCAGGATCAATCATTAAAGCGGTCGACCCTATCCAACTGTAAGTTTTGTAGCCCGCCAGATTTGCTCTTGGATGCTTCTCGGTTTCCAAACTTATATCTTTCACTAGCTCCTGATTCACTGCGCAGCCGCTAAGTGCTGCGACCAAACACGCTATACCTAAGCTGATTAACTTATTCATACACTCTCCGATTTATCCAAGACTTAAATTCCGGAGAACATCCGTCATGAAACAATAAATTTAACAGTACGATGTATATAGTATGAAAGTCAGCAATTGCACTGTATAAACCAATTTTGATTTATGGATCGAAAATCATTTATGAAAAAATCAATTTACGCAGCGACGCTATTCACTCTGTTAGCAACGAACATTCTCTCAATCACCAGTTCTAAGTTTTACGACCTGTTAGCGAGTGCTATGACCCACATCCCGATATCTAACCTGATGCGAGATAGTAAATCAGCGCAAGCAAAATTGATAAAACAAGAGAATAAGAAACTTAAAACAGAAAACGCGAAGGTTAAAAAGCAACAAGCGCGAATCAAAGCCAATGCAAAACACGCCAGAGCAATCAGCTCGCGCGCTAAAACCCGAATAGCGAAAAATATAACCGCCAACACCGCAGCATTAGTACCTTCATCGGTTCCAATCATCGGCATTGCAGCTAATGTCGCTATGACAAGCTCCGACGTAATAACCGGCTGTCAAACAATGAACGAACTTGACGCACTTGAGTCGCTATTAACATTAGATGAGCCAGTTAGTGAAATCGATAAACTATGCGGGATAGAACTACCCTCAACAGAACAAGTAACCAAAGAAGCCCTCATCATGCTCAAGGAATATTCATCGAGGACGGAGCAATCATTCGATGAAACGATAGACAAACTGATGAAGTATTTATTTTCAGATAACTGAGAAATTAAAAACTAAGCATTAACGCAAATAACGAAGAGTTTTATCAGTTAAGCAACTTAGATGGAGGCATTCGACTTCAATGAAAAATGGCGGTGAGCCAGGGATTCAAACGCTGAAACTGAGGGCTTATACAGCCATTTAGAGTGATAAATCAATAACTTACAAAGTATGCGTTCCGACAAATTAAGTCAAAACACGTCAATTTTGACACCGAAACCTTCCTCTAAAAACTTAAAAATCAGAGGCTTTTGCCAAATAAAGACCAGTCAATATGTTCGAACAAAAAGACCTAATCATGCGCCGAGTAGTTGTTTATAAAAAACGATCAACAAAAGAGTGCCCCCCTTAATTAGTATATCGATGAGTGTTTCAGGGACACTCTCTGAGTAACAATTAGCCCACAAGCACCTCTTCACTGGCGCTGATGATTATTTGTTCATCACTATCAGGATAAAGCTGACAATCACAGACAGGCTCCATCAACGCCATAGCATTCTCCTCCTCAACCATTACTATATCACTATCGATGAGCTGCAAATCGGTCTCGTCCTGCTGGCTTAATTTAATGGTCGCAGATACCTCAAGTTCCGCAACCACTTGCTCAGGTAAGATAATTTTCAGATCCGCCACCTGCTCTGCATGGGCCTGCTCTATAGTCAAAACGCCGTCAACCCACTTACCATCAGAGGCTATCGCCTCCTCTGGCAAACCTTCGATTTGCAAAGTCTGGCCCGGATTAAGAGCGGCATCTTCAGTTGCATAATTCAAACCTAGCGCATCTAAACTTAGTTCTACCATATTGATTGCGGTGTTATCTGCACTGTATTCGGCCAGATTCTCAGACACATGTTGCAATGCTTGGGCAGGCTCCACCGGCTGGAAACCCTTTTCGACCAACATCACATTAACCTCATTAAGCGATAGGAGGGCCAAATCAGCATCATTCAAGGCAAACGCCTGTCGAGTCTCTGCCTCGATAACGATCCCATCATCTGGCAGCTGGTTGCTATCAATAGACTGCAAGAACACCGCCATATTAGTCAAGTAATCACTGCTTGCGACAGCACCGTTAACCGGTTGGAAATCAGTCAGAAAAATTGCTCTGCCTTGAACATTTGCCGCTATTAACTCACCAATCACTACCGCGCCAACGCTAAACCGAATGGTATCGCGCTGATCAAAGCTAATAATACCCTCTGCGTCGGTGACACCTCTTGCACCCGAGCTAGTCTCATACTCAAGACCAACGAGGATGTCGTCAATCACTTGCGAAACTTGAGTTGTCGCTGTATCTCCAGAGGCGATATTAGTCGCGTTAACGCTAGCGCTTACCGTAACATTGACATTGGCAGCATGCTCTATAGTCATGGAGCGGCTAACACCTGCACTGACTGCGATGTCAAAATCACTGCCATCACTCACCGCCAAAGTAGTGTTGCCTTCTAACAACTCGACACCACTGGGAAAGCCTGAGAAGGTCACTGGTGATAAGCTCTCACTGCCATCATCGGTAGCCAAATCCGCCATTAGTGACAAACTCCTTGTCATCGTTACAGTGTCAGAGGTATCTTGAACAAGTGTCTCTATGTTGTTATAGATTAGGTTACCGCCTCCAACAAATGTCACAGAACCCGAGGTTGTACCACTAGGAGCGAGACTTTGGACAGCGGACATGTTCAGCATCAACGTATCACCGGAGCCACCGCCGCCGTCAACAGAGACGTTCTGCGCATTCCCCCAACCTTGTACATAAATCAAGTCATTACCATTAAACGTTGACACACCGCCGGCGTTGTTTTGCGTACCCGTGATTATCACATAATCGGCATTATTAGTGCCTTGAACGTTGCTATTCATCTGGATAACACCTTGATGAATAAGGTTTAAATTATCGATCTCGATGCTGCCAACTGCAGATATTTGTTCATCACCCAAGGTAAAGTTTAACGTTGGTGCTAGAGCATCTTCATCAGCTTCCACTGATATGGTCAAGGTTGTCGTCGCACTATTGCTATCGACTTGGCTGCTATCGTCTGGGTCAACATCTTCGTTGTATACCGTTATTTGCAGATCAATATCACCCTCGTAATCCGCCGCTGGCGTAATACTGAGGTCTGCAACGTCCTCTGCTGTCAACGTCCATACTCCTGTACCATTATCAGTACCTGCTGATAACGTTGCGTCCAGTGGCACACCACTGATCGTGTACCCAGTAATTGACTCAGACCCATCGTTATCCGTCAGGCTAGAGGTAATATCAAGAGCGATGGAGGCGTCGTCTACCTCAGTGATTTCCACACCATCTATTTCAAGATATGCCAACTCAGCTGCACCCGGATTGGCTATCTCAAAAATGATTTCATAACTACCAGATTCTGGCGCAGTAAAGGTCATAGTTTGCATATCCCAAGATGCAGGCGCGCTAATAACCGAACTTGAACCTATAAGAGTATTTACGCCATTTGGACCTGTATAACTCACTTTTATATAAGCATTGTTTTCAAACATGAGGTGGCCCGTCTGCAACCCAAAACTAGCCTGTTCAAAACTAATCATGTAGTCCTGATTTGCTGCTAGAGATACGGTTTGAGAGATACCCTCTTTGAAATCTTCCATGATGCCCATACCAACCCAAGTTCCTCCATTGCCAGAGACTATAGGTGTGTTGATCCAGCTACCGGAAGCGGCACCTCCTGCAGCATTATCTTCATCATTAACATCTGGTGAACCAAATTCAGTAGACCAACCAGAGAGATTCATTCCGTCAAGGAACCCATTAACTGGCGTACCTTGTAAATCTCCGTTAGTAAATAAATTTTGTCCAGTTGCAGCGCCACTTGAAACGCCGTCAGAAGCCGCCGCCACAATAGGCGTATCGGCAACCGCCTCGACGGTAACCTCTACCGAACCATTATAAACTTGACTAGCACCACTCTGTGTGAACGTTACTTCAGTCGTTAATGTAAAGTCATCGCTGGAATGTTCGACTGGCGTAAGGCTCAAACCGTCAAGATCAGCAGGATCCACTGTCCAGGTGCCATCACCGTTGTTCGTACCCGCTGACAAAATCGCTCCGGTTGGCACGCCACCGATCGTGACACTGCTGATCGTTTCAGTGCTATCAACAGCGGTTAATGGACCCAGTTCAAGATCGACCTCAGTATCCTCTAACGTGCTTACCGTTCCTGTTAATGGATTGCCATCCGCGCTCGGGTTCGTTGGATCGATTGGATCAGTCGGATCGACTGGGTCAACCGGGTTCGGGCCATCAATAACCGGATTAATTGTTACAGTCATTGACGTCGTTGCACTATTGCTATCGACTTGGCTGCTATCATCGGGATCAACATCTTCATTATGAATCGTGACCTGCAGAACGATATCGCTTAGATGGCCTATTGCTGGCGTGATCGTGAGACCGGCAAGCTCAGCGGCTGTCAACGTCCAGCTACCATCTCCATTGTCAGTGCCAGCAGATAACGTAGCATCTAACGGCACATCGCTGATGGTGTAACCAGTAACTG
>NZ_LWFI01001608.1:0-707 GCF_001635735.1 Oleiphilus sp. HI0067 | reverse complement strand
CTAATACTTTGGCCTGTTCGTCTAGCGACACATCATCTTTTAATCTTCTGTATACCGCTAACGCCTGTTCATTTCGACCTAGTTTAAATAAAACATGCCCCAAAGATAAATTGAGGTAACGCTGCTGATCCTTGCTTGATCTCTTCAAACCGATTTGCAATGCTCTAGCTGCATTCTCATAGTCTTCCATTTCAATATATGCATGGCTTAGCGCTTGAGCTGAGTTCGGCGTTGTTGCGGTCAATATCGCTTTCTCTAAATAAGGGATTGCCCTGTCTACTTGTTTCGCATCGAGGTGTGCTTGTGCGAGCAAGCTATAGTTCTCGGCCGTATACCAAAGTATGAAGTCTTTAAAACCTGCTTCAAGAACTTCCGCTGCTTTATGCGGATACCCTCTAGTGATAAGGCGATACGCCAAATCACTCAACTCTTGAGTCTCATTCAACAACTGGTTTTTGTAAGCATATTCGAGAGTTCCCAAAGCATTGTCTTCTTGTTCAAGTTCGTCGTATAGCCCTGTTAATTGTAATACGTATTTTTTCTTACCAGGATAAAGCGTGACCATTCTTTTTAGTAATTGAATACCTTTCCCATAATCTTTTTGAATCACATAGCTCGCTAGTAGCAACTGCAAATGATATTCGACAGGCGTTTCACTCTGAGCCACTGCCCGCTCAAAGCTTTTGACCGCTTCCTGATACTCTTTA
>NZ_LWFI01001607.1:0-667 GCF_001635735.1 Oleiphilus sp. HI0067 | reverse complement strand
CAAAACCGATGGCTTTGGCATCTGCTGCAGCCTGCGCAAATGCTTCAACGACTTCATCGATATCTTGCTGATTCATCGCTACGCCGTTTTCTCTGCCCGGCTTAAATAAGCCAGAAGGGCTGTGGCCAGGAACAGAAGTATCTGGCTCTATGCCTTCTTTACGAACTGAGCCGACATGCCATAGCTGCGGGGCAATTTTGCCGCCTTTTGCGTGTACTGCATCAACCACTTTTTTCCAGCCCGCTAAGGATTCTTCACCGTGCATAAAAGGTACGCGCGCATAACCATTAGCAGCCTTATGACCAACCGTGGTGCCTTCGGTAATAATCAATCCCACTTCGTTTTCTGCACGGCGAGCGTAATACGCTACGTTTAAATCATTCGGTACATTGCCCGGAGAAAAGGTACGTGTCATTGGCGCCATTACAATGCGGTTTTTTAGTGAAAGGGGGCCTAACTCAATCGGATCAAATAATGGGGAATTGCTCATAATACTCTCGTCGTTAGTTCTATTGCATAGGCTCTAATTATTGAGCGCTTAAGTACGAACCAGCGCAGCAAATTGCTGCATGGTTTGATGAAACATGTCTTTACCGTGCAAGCGAGCGTGATATAGCGCTCCCTTACAACTAAAAATAAATAAGCCAGCTAGGGCTCTGGCAGAGTC
>NZ_LWFI01001606.1:0-649 GCF_001635735.1 Oleiphilus sp. HI0067 | reverse complement strand
ATGCATTGGCACGTGTCCGGGGCCTTCAATAAAGGTTTGAACGTCGTGTTTCCATGCAATCTTTGTTAATTCGNCCAAGGTACGAAGTTCAGAGAACTGGGCTTCATCATTTGCATCGGCAATTGACCCCGGACGTAAGCCATCGCCTAATGAGAAACAAACATCATAGGCTTTCATGATTGCGCAAATTTCCTCGAAATGGGTATAGAGGAAGTTTTCTTTATGATGAGCCAAACACCACTTCGCCATAATCGAACCACCGCGACTAACGATTCCCGTTACGCGTTTTGCAGTCATCGGAACATAACGAAGCAATACGCCGGCATGGATCGTAAAATAATCAACGCCCTGCTCAGCTTGTTCGATCAGTGTGTCTCGGAATAATTCCCACGTTAAATCTTCGGCAACACCACCACATTTTTCTAATGCTTGATAAATCGGTACGGTACCGATCGGCACTGATGAATTTCGGATAATCCATTCACGTGTTTCGTGGATGTTGTCCCCCGTACTCAAATCCATAACAGTATCGGCACCCCAGCGTGTCGCCCATACCGTCTTTTCAACTTCTTCCTGAATAGAAGATGTCACTGCCGAATTACCAATGTTTGCGTTTACTTTGGTGCGGAAATTACGACCAATAATCATT
>NZ_LWFI01001605.1:0-1457 GCF_001635735.1 Oleiphilus sp. HI0067 | reverse complement strand
TATGACTTAGGCATTGCGGCAGTATGGATTATGCTCGCGCTCATATTTTTAGCTCGCCCGATCTCAGTGTTTGTCGCAGCGATTGGCACTGACTTAAGTTGGCAAGAAAAATCTTTCTTATCTTGGATTGCGCCAAGGGGTATCGTCGCGGCTGCGGTATCTTCGTTATTTGCGTTTAAGTTAGAAGAGCCGGGAATGGTCGAGGCTGGAGTGCTGGTGCCTTTAGTATTTCTTGTGATTGTCGTGACTGTGGCTTTGCAGAGTGTGACCGCACGACCATTAGCGAAAGCCTTAGGCGTGCAAGAAGCCGATGATCATGGCTTTTTGTTCTTGGGGGCAAATCCACTCGCTCGTGATATTGCCAAAGCATTCTCAGAGCGTGGTGTGAAAGTTATTTTATCTGATACCAGCTGGGAAAATGTTCGTGCCGCTAGAATGGCAAGTTTACCGGTGTACTACGGGAATGCCGCGTCAGAACATGCTGAGAATAATCTTGATTTGACCGGAATAGGGCAATTCTTAGCGATTTCACCTTACAAACAACTGAACGCTCACGTGGTGTATCATTACCTTGATCACTTTGGTGCAAAGCATGTGTTTGCTTTTAACGAGGCGGAGCAAGAGCAACGAGCCAGCCATCAAGTATCAGAGACGTTCATGCAAACCAATAGTTTGTTTCAAGATGGCTTGAGTTACGCCAAGTTGGCAAGTTTGTATGCGAAAGGTGCGACAGTGAAACTCACACAACTGAGTGATGAGTTTTCTTTTGAGGATTACAAACGCGAGAATGATTCGAGAGCGACATTGTTATTTGGCATTTCGAGCGATGGCTGCGTTTATCCTATCGGCGGTAAAGAAAGTGTTGAGCCGCAGAGCGGTTGGGCGGTAGTAAGTTTGGTGCAAAAGAAAGAGGACGTGGCGTAAGTTTTTAGGAATCCTAAGCTAAAGGATTAGGATTCCCATTGTTTAGCCTGTTCTAAATCACTGTCTTTTGCTTCAACCCAGACTGTTTTTTCGCCGACTTCTTTTTTCCAGATTGTCGCATCTCGTTTTAAATAATCCATGATAAAACTGCAGGCAGCGAAGGATGCATCGCGATGAGAAGAGCTGACGGCCACAACAACGATTTGATCATCTAGTTCAAGTTCTCCGACACGATGAATAATGCATGTCCCTAGGATAGGCCAACGTCGTTTCGCCTGATCAACGATTTTCGCTAATTGCTTTTCAGTCATGCCTGGATAGTGTTCAAGCACGATGCTTTCTACGCCAGATTGATCTCCAAACTCTCGCACTAAACCTGTAAAAGTACAGATTGCACCAGTTTTTCCTGGATGTTGTTGGCGTAATTGCTGATGAATCTCTGCAATATCAAAATCATTTTCTTGGACTTGGATCATCGAGCTAGCCGCCTGTTACTGGAGGGAAGAAAGCAATGTCATCGTCGTTGCTAATGG
>NZ_LWFI01001604.1:0-755 GCF_001635735.1 Oleiphilus sp. HI0067 | reverse complement strand
ATATTATTATTGTTGGAAAGCGCCATGGTCAATCGCGAAGCCTGAAGCTTGGGTCAGGTTCGGTGGCGATGTTGGGTGCAGGGTTCTGTCTATTTGCTTTAGCGCTCTTTGGTTCAGGCCTCTATCTCGCACATAGCTATTATGGGGAGCGAGACGGGCTTGTGGATGCACGCGTCAAAGCAGCTTGGGCTGCAACACTTGCCGAACAGAAGGCTGAGTTAAAGCAATTGCAGGAGCAAAGTCGTCAACGATTGGATGCATTAACTCTTAAAATGGGTGATATGCAGGCGAGGCTTTATCGATTAGATGCCTTAGGTCAGCGTTTAACGGATGTTGGTAAACTGAAAAGTGGTGAATTCGACTTTGAGTCACAACCTTCTGTTGGTGGCCCTATCCCAAGCGAATATTCCGAGTCCTATACAGTTCAAGGTTTTGAAACAGAGCTGTCAAACCTCTCTCAAACCATTTCTGATCGCGAGCAGCAACTAGCGATTATGGAACAGCTATTCCAGCAAAAGGATATCGCAAACCAGGTGTTTATTGCTGGTCGTCCAATCAAGTGGGGCTGGATGTCTTCCCCTTATGGTTATCGTAGTGACCCCTTTACTGGAAAGCGGACTTGGCATGCGGGTGTTGATTTCGCAGGGAAGGACGGCAGCGATATCATTTCTGTTGCTGCTGGTGTGGTGACTTGGTCAGGCGATCGATACGGTTATGGCAACTTAGTTGAAGTGAATCATGGTAATGGTTACTCG
>NZ_LWFI01001603.1:0-928 GCF_001635735.1 Oleiphilus sp. HI0067 | reverse complement strand
AATGTCGTGTTTGCTACGCAATGCGACGCCTTAGACATGAGCAATGCAAGCGCAAACGGTTTAGATGATATCGAATTTCTTATTAGCACGAACCCCGGCCAACCACCAAGACCTCTTGCCAAGGTCGCCTCAGGCGGTGAACTATCAAGAATCAGTTTAGCGATTCAAGTTGTTCTCGCTCAGCGTTCAGCTGTTCCAAGTATGGTATTTGATGAAGTAGATGTTGGGATCGGCGGCGGTACAGCTGAAGTTGTAGGAAAGTTACTAAAAGAGCTTGGGCAAACAGGCCAAGTCATTTGCATCACTCACCAACCTCAAGTCGCCTCGCAAGGTGACCGCCATCTTCGCATTAGTAAATCAATCATTGATGGAACAATGCACTCAGCGGTTGAGCCATTAAATAACGCAGAAAGAACAGATGAAGTAGCAAGAATGTTAGGCGGGATAGATATTACTGAGCAAACTAAAGCGCATGCGAAAGAAATGCTAGGGCTCAACTAACCCCAGCATTACAAGATTTATTATTTCTTCTTACGAACGTACAAGGTCAAACTATGATCAACTAATTCATAGCCGTATTTCTCGGCAATTTCGTGCTGACGTTTTTCAATAATTTCATCATAAAATTCAACAACTTCACCAGACTCAGCATCAACCATATGATCATGATGCTCTTCACTCGCCAACTCAAAAACAGCATGGCCACCTTCAAAATTATTGCGCTGCACTAAACCTGCCGCTTCAAACTGAGTCAGTACGCGATACACCGTTGCCAAACCTACATCATCACCTGATTCTAGAAGTGCCTTATACACATCTTCAGCACTCATATGCTTACCATCAGAAGCTTCTAAGAGACCCAACACTTTAAGGCGTGGAACAGTTACTTTTAATCCGGCTTTTTTTAAATCAGTATTTTCAGGCATAA
>NZ_LWFI01001602.1:0-602 GCF_001635735.1 Oleiphilus sp. HI0067 | reverse complement strand
ATATGTTGAAACATACGTTCGACATTATTTCGATGGAGGGCTCCACCAAGGATTATCGACTCGAAAATCGAGCGGATGGTCAATCCTATTTTTGGTCAAACAAGGATGTTCAGGGCGATAATAGTAGTAATAACGACATGCAGGCGCAGTTGGAAGAAATATTTGGTGGCACTGCATCCGGAGCTGAGTCTGAGATCATTAAAGTTCGCTTCGGTCGCACCGTCCAGGTCGCCCGATTGAATGACCGGTGCGCCTGGTTTGACTTTTCCGAGTTGTGCTATCAACCGCTCGGTGCGGCCGATTATCTTTCTCTCTGCGACCGATTTCCGGTCCTCATCATGGACAACGTCCCCCAATTGGATGCCAACCATCTCAACGAAGCGCGACGCTTCGTGACCCTCATTGATGCGTGTTATGAATCTCGCACCCGCTTGGTGCTAGCGGCACAAGTCCCACTCGACGAATTATTTGTCGATTTTGAAGCGCAAGTCGAAAGCAGTGATGGGGATGAAGAATTGTTTGTCAGTGAGAAGGGGGGAAACTCGAGTTCCTTTGCGACGACCATGATTCGCACCAAAGATGGGGAACATATGGAGTGGTCG
>NZ_LWFI01001601.1:0-524 GCF_001635735.1 Oleiphilus sp. HI0067 | reverse complement strand
CATCTAAGCTATATCGAACGCTTCAAAAACGTTTCCAAGAACAAGGTGATGACGAGGCATTAGAGACAGCACGCGCGCTAATTCGAGATCAGCAAAATATTACGATTAGTGATCGTGAACGCTTGTTTGGCTACATTGAAGGTGGCGGTAAGGTCGTCTTGCCAGAGCCGCAAGCATTATTGACCAAGGCATCTAAAATGCCAGGGCTTGACGGTCAAAAAATGTCGAAGTCTTACGGCAACACGATTGCATTACGTGAAGAGCCTGATGTCGTTGAACAGAAGATTCGCACAATGCAAACCGACCCTCAGCGCGTTCGCTTAACTGATGCCGGTGATCCTGATAAGTGTCCTGTCTGGAAACTTCACGAAGTCTACTCTGATGAATCAACGAAAGAGTGGGTTCAAACTGGGTGTCGCAGTGCAGGAATTGGCTGTCTTGAATGTAAAAAGCCCGTGATTGACGCGGTACTTGAAGAACAGCGTCCAATTCGTGAACGCGCTCGCCAATATGAAGAGAACCCT
>NZ_LWFI01001600.1:0-820 GCF_001635735.1 Oleiphilus sp. HI0067 | reverse complement strand
CCTAAGTAGGACATAACCCGATCGAAATTCTACGAACCCGCTATCGCTTGCGACAGCGGGTTTGTTTTTATCTGATAGACCAAAAATAGTATGGCACTTCAAGACTGTAATATTGTGCTCGGCGTGAGTGGTGGTATTGCTGCTTATAAATCTGCCGACCTTTGTCGCCAACTCAAGAAAAACGGTGCGAACGTACGCGTTGTGATGACGCAGGGTGCGTGTGCATTCGTCCAACCATTGACCTTCCAAGCTTTAAGTGGCGAACCTGTTTCTACAGCACTTCTTGATGAAGATGCTGAAGCAGGAATGGGGCATATCGAACTCGCAAAATGGGCAGATCTCATATTGATCGCACCTGCTAGTGCAAATTGCATCGCAAGAATAGCTAATGGCTTTGCGGATGATCTTCTCACAACGCTTGTGCTAGCGACCGAGGCGCAGATAGCGATCGCGCCGGCAATGAATCAAGTAATGTGGGCAAATCCTATTACGCAAAAGAATCTCCAGAATCTCATCGAAAGTTATGAGCAGCGACTCCAAATAGTAGGGCCAGCATCAGGCGAACAAGCATGTGGTGATGTTGGTTTTGGTCGAATGATGGAACCAAGCGATATTGTTGCGGCAATTTCTCAGGAATCAACACCGCGAGAATGTAAGTACAGAGTCGTTATTACGGCAGGGCCAACGCGAGAAGCGATTGATCCTGTTCGATATATTTCAAACCATAGCTCAGGCAAGATGGGCTATGCCTTGGCAGAAGCCTTCCATGCAGTGGGTGCAGATGTTTGCTTAATTTCCGGTCCTGTTAACTTATCATGTA
>NZ_LWFI01001599.1:0-832 GCF_001635735.1 Oleiphilus sp. HI0067 | reverse complement strand
AAGACGCAATGCGTCTTGTTCCATGTCTATCACAATTTCGTCAACACGACGTAGGAAATAACGGTGGAAGATCAATGCTGGAATAGCAACAGTCAAACCAGCTGCCGTAGTGATCAGTGCTTCCGAAATACCGCCTGCAAGCGCCGCAGCGTTACCAGCACCCTCTAATTGCAATTGAGCAAAAACCTTGATCATACCGATAACGGTTCCTAACAAACCAAGTAGGGGCGTGATCACAGCTACAGTACCAAGACCCGTTAAGAAACGTTCCATTTCATGCACGACATGGCTCGCTTCTTCTTGAATGCTTTCTTTCATGACTTCGCGGCCATGTTTCGCATTCACTAGACCCGCAGCTAAAATTCGGCCGATCGGCGCAGCTTCTTTCAATTCACGAAGCTTTTTAGAGTCTAATTCTTTGCGTTTAATCCAGCCCCACAAATCATTAACAAGCGCTTTCGGAGCGAGGCGATTAGCACGTAAAGTCCAGAATCGTTCAATAATAATTGCTAAGGCTAAAACAGAACAAAGCAATAGCGGGAACATAATAATCCCACCGGGCTTTAATAGATCTAACACAGAGGTTCTCCTAAGAAGCGAGGCCGCTTTAATTTTTTTATAACAGCAACAGTGCCGAATGTCGGTACTTTATCATAAACCCAGTGTTTGAGAAGTCTGCCCCCCTATTCAATTGGTAACGTTTCAGAAATCTGTGAATTAAGGTAGGAGCCAATAGTTATTTGCATCACTTCTTGTCCTTGTAACACTAAGTCCTCGATCAGTGACATCGAAAAAAATGGCTCCGCTTTCATAAGTAATCAATGGATTTGCT
>NZ_LWFI01001598.1:0-14667 GCF_001635735.1 Oleiphilus sp. HI0067 | reverse complement strand
CCATTTTAATCAAAAGACATAGTTTCACTTTCGAGTCACATCAACTTATTATCCACGCCATAAAAATGAACATCGCCCAGTGCGACCAACGCAAACCCAACATAGTTTTCGGCTTATGAATGACACGATACCGTCTATTTCTTTAGACAATCCCTTCGATAAAACAGAAGAATTGAAGTTCAAAACCCCAGGCCAAACCACCTATCAACCTGGCCCCTATGAGGACAGTTTGCGTAAAGGCTGGGAACTCATCAAACGTCCTAAAAAAGCTGCTGGAGTAAAAGCGATCAGCCGCCAGCACGCCAAAGGGCGAATGACAATATGGGAACGTATTTCAGTACTCACTGATGAAGAGCCAACCATACTCTTCCAAAACTGGGGCCCGAACCTGGACGGAGCGTCTTTAGTCACAGCAATCATCAAAATAGATGGTCGCGACGTCGCATTGTATGGCCACGACTTCACAATCCGCGCAGGCTCAATGGATGCTACCAACGGTAAAAAGCTAGCACGCTTAATCGAATTAGCAGGCAAACGAAAAATCCCTTTAGTTGGCCTAAACGATAGCGCCGGCGCTTATGTTCCTGCAGGTGTTGGCGGTCTGGATGGATATGCCGAAGCCTTCACCGCGCTGCGAAAAATCAGCGGTGTGGTACCTAGCATCATGTGCATGTTCGGATTTAATGCCGGCGGCGGCTCATATCTCCCTCGCCAAGGCAGCTTTATGATTCAACCGAAAAACACCTTTTTTGGACTCACGGGCCCAGGTGTTGTGAAAAGCGTATTGGGTGAAGACGTAACACCTGACGAGTTGGGAGGCCCGGGTGTTCACAGCCAAACAGGGGTTACTGACTTTGTCGTTGAAGATGAAGTAGCAGCTCTCAAGAAAGTAAAAGAAATTCTTAAATACATCCCGAGTAACAATAGCGAACTCGCACCGCACCAGCCAACGTCTGATGCGGTGAAGCGTGAGACGTGGGACATCGACATCCTGCTGAAGAAGGCCTTTAACAGCCCAAGCGGTTTTAACACTCCACTTGATGTCAGCATCATTATTCAAGAATTATGCGATCACGGCGACTTCCTTGAGATTCAACCTGATCGAGCGCGCAATACCATTACTGCGCTTGGAAGAATGGACGGCAACGTGATTGGTTTTGTCGCGAACAACAGTGCAGTTGCCTCGGGACAAATAGATATTGCCGCGGCCTATAAAAACGCACGTTTTATTCGCTTCTGTAATCTTTACAACATTCCAGTCATCTTCATGGAAGACACCACAGGCTTCTTACCTGGGCGCGAACAAGAGTCGATGGGTATCGTACAGGCAGGTCGCGCGATGCTAGATGCGATTGTTGATTTGCGCACCCCGCGCTTCTTAGTGATCCTACGCAATGCCTTTGGTGGTGCATATGCCTCTTATAACAACTATCCAACCGGTGCAGATTTCGTTATTGCTCTGCCATCCACGCGCGCAGCTGTGATGGGGCCAGCCGGTGTCGAGTTCGTTTACAAGAAGGAGCTTCGTGCTATCCGCGCAGCCGTAAAATCTGGAGACGAAAGTGCCGAATGGGGTGCAGAGCAAGAAGCCATTCTGGCGAAACGCTACGAAGACGAATTGATGAATCCAAACGAAGCCTTGAGCCTTGGATCGATCTCTCAAATTGTCATGCCCAAAGACCTGAGAAAAGTACTCTGTGAAAACATGAGCTTCCACCTTCGCCACTACAATGCTGAACCTATGCGATCTGTTCAGCGCGAATTTTTCTAATCGGTCTCTGGAATAGGTTTCAACACATGACTAATGCAACGACTACCAACCATTATTTAAATAATGCACTTATCCATGAAGATCGACGTCTAAAAAAATCGTCCTCAAAATGGGTACGCAGCTTTGATTGCCGTAAACTTCGCCCATTGATCATTTGCCGTGGCCCGATCAGAAAAGAAGCCATGGATGTATTTACAGAAATGGGCATTGATGTCTTCGGTATTTTATTGTCCGAGAAAGACAGCGTCGTATATCAGAATGCCCTCGCTCCTGAGTTACGTCAGTTGGAAGATTCTTCTCGCGTTCACCGAGTACCCGACTATACCGGTGCCGATAAAGCTGAGCGCGAAGCACGTATTCAGCAAATCATTCAAATAGCGCACGAAAACGACTACAACGCGATCTTTGCCGGTTATGGTTTTATGGCCGAAGACGAAACTATGGTCGCCGCGATGGAGAGCGCAGGCCTCACGTTCATTGGCCCATGTTCGCGTACCGTACACGATGCGGGCTTGAAGGACGAAGCGAAGCGCACTGCACTCAAAGTTGGGGTTAGCGTGACGCCGGGTATTGATAACGCAACAGCCATTACCCTATTGAAAAAACATCCTGACGAAGCTGCGCTATTGGCACTCTGCGAACAAGAAGCGCTAAATGTAGACGTTGCTGTGCTCAAGCAAACTGAGTCGATGGAAGACAAAGCTGACCTAGTACTTGCAGCAGGCTACAAAAAAGGCATCGACCTATATACCGTTGAAGAACTTCAGCAAACCATCGCCGAACAAGTCGTTGAGATCGGTAAAAAGTTTCCAGAAAACCGCATACGCTTAAAAGCCATTGGCGGCGGTGGAGGTAAAGGTCAGCGCATACTACCAAGCCCTTCTTCATTTAAAGGCAGCCAAGAAAAACGCCTACAGGCGGTTTCAGAAAGTGCCCCAGGACTGGTACTTGAAATACTGAACGAAGTAAAAGCCACTGGCGTTGGCGATAACAAAAACGTGCTTATTGAGCTCAATATCGAAACGACTCGCCACCAAGAAATCCAAGTAATTGGTAACGGCGAATGGACGCTAGCCTTAGGCGGCCGCGATTGCTCTTTACAGATGCATGAGCAAAAGCTTCTCGAAGTTTCTGTAACCACCGAAGACTTACAGAATGCATTAGCGCAGGCCGTAAAAGATGGTCGCGATTCTGAAGTGAAAGTACTCAGCCAAGACATACTGACGCTCGAAGCAATGGAACAAGAAGCCGAACGTTTTGGCGAAGCAGTTGGGCTTGATAACGTATCAACCTTCGAATGTATTGTTGATCGAGACAAGCACTTTTTCATGGAGATGAACACGCGTATTCAGGTAGAACATCGCGTCACAGAACTCTGCTATAGCTTGCGTTTCACCAACCCTGATAACGAGGAAGAAAGCTTCATCGTGAAGTCTCTCGTCGAAGCGATGGTGCTTTTAGCAACGCATGGCAAACGCCTTCCAAAACCAGAACGTGTTCCACGTTTCAATGCATCAGTCGAAGCACGTTTGAACGCTACCAATGACGCACTAGCACCACATGCTGGGGGCATCATCAAATATTGGTCGGACCCTCTCGAAGGAGAAATTCGTGACGACCAAGGTATTAGTCGGCACAACCCTGATACCAATGTTTTCATGAGCTACCACTTAGCTGGCGCATATGACTCTAATGTTGCGTTGCTACTAACGGTTGGCGATGCACGTCTTGATAGCTATCAGAAAATGGCTGAAACCTTACGCGTAACGAAACTCGAGGGCAAAGATCTATCTACGAACCTTGAGTTCCATTACGGCTTAGTGAATTGGTTTATTGGCAACAATATCAATGCGCGCCCCACTACCCGTTTTATTGTTCCCTACCTCACCGCTGTAGGCCAATTGAAACAGGTTGCCAACGACCTCGACGTTGATCAGGCCTACCAAGCGATCATCAAAAAAGTTCTGAACGAGCAACCAGAGCAGGCAAAAGACATTCAAGCCACCGCTGAACGCAAAGCACTGCTTCTTACACGCGCAGTGAAACAACTGTTTAGCAACCCTCACGTTCTTTCGGGATGGCTAAGCATCCATAAAGACAGCTTTACACAAAGCGCAAAAGGCAAACTGTCTTGGCAAAGAAACCCTATTCACGTCTTAGACGAAACTTACCACTATCTGAATATGGACTTCACGCCAGAAAACCCTGCTGCACGTATGATCTGGGATCATGACAACGAAGTTCTGCAAGCCGCTACCGACTTCTACAAACAAGTTGAAGACATCATCGGTACAAATGATTTTGTCGAGCTTGATAAAGCACTCAAGGCCGCAAGAGCTCCAAAAGGTCTTGGTAAAGAGCAGTGGTCAGCAATTAAAGCGGCGCACGCCGGTTATCAGCTCGGCAACGACGTCATGCTATTGCTCGCGCATGTCGCATACAGCACTGAGTTCTATAATTTGAGTGTGAATGACGACCTAAGTATCCATATTCCAGATACGCTTTCTGATCCCGATCTTCAGGATGCAATGGCGAAGGTTCTTGTTCCTCCTCCAAAAGCGAAGAGTGATGAGATCCTTGCTCCTTCAGGCGGGATGTTCTATGCCTGTGAAGCACCGGGGTTACCAGCGTTTATTGAAGAGGGCCAGCACTTCGAAGCAGGACAACCGCTATTCATTGTTGAGGTCATGAAAATGTTCAACAAAGTGAACGCTCCTTTTGCTGGCATTATTGAAAAATGCCTCATCGAACGCGATGGAGAAATCATCAAGAAAGGGCAACCAATCTTCAAGATCGTGCCAGATGAAAAAATCGAAACACTCACTGATGAGCAGATCAAACAGATCAAAGCCCAAGCGTGTTCCGTATTCTTGGATAGAATTTAAAACACTAAATAACTGTTCAACTGGGGTCAGCGCTAATGCGCTCTGACCCCATTATCAAACGAGAGAGAACATGATTACTGGTTTAGATCACATAGCTATTGCAGTACCTGATTTACAGAAAGCAATTCAACGCTTTGCTGAAGACTTTGGCTTGGATTTCAAAGGCCAAGAAGATGTTGAGTCCGCCCTGACTAGCACGGCATTTTTCCCTTTAGACAAAACAAGCATTGAGCTTGTGCACCCACTGAATGGACAAGGACCGATCCAGAAGTATATCGACAAAAAAGGCGGGGGCATGCATCACCTATGCTTTCGAAGCGATGACATCGACTCTGACATCGAACGCCTCAAAGCAAAGGGTTATGAGTTCTTGTCAGATGCGCCATCACTGGGTGCACACAACTGCCGAGTTATCTTCATTCACCCTAAAAGCTGCGATGGCGTTTTGGTTGAATTGAATCAGCCGATGTAGTTTTAATAAATTGGGGTCAGCATAAAAGTACTCTGACCCCAGTTGTGAAAATTTTATCGACGCATTAAGCCCGTCGATTGCGAAGCAATCCGGGTCGCCTTTGGGGTGTCGAGGTCTTTGGCGACACAAAGACCCCGACTCGTCATCAGACGAAAACCAAAGTTAGTTTAAGCACTAGAGTTAAATTATGACTGAAAAGAAAACGCTCAAACTCGACGAGTGGGAAGCCCTCGCTACCAAACAAATGAAAGGCATGACTCCAGAAGAAATGACTTGGATGTCACCTGAAGGCGTTCCCGTAAAAGTACTCTATACGGCCGACGACACGAAGGGTCTTGAGCATATCGACTCGTTACCTGGCATGGCGCCCTACATGCGAGGCCCTATGGCCACAATGTATGCCGGTCGTCCTTGGACCATTCGTCAATACGCAGGCTTCTCGACTGCTGAAGAATCTAACGCTTTCTATCGTAAAAACTTAGCCGCTGGCGCACAAGGTGTGTCGGTTGCGTTTGATCTAGCTACGCATCGAGGTTATGACTCTGACCATCCTCGCGTTACGGGCGATGTAGGCAAGGCAGGCGTCGCCATCGACTCAGTCGAAGACATGAAAATCCTCTTCGATGGCATTCCCTTAGATAAAGTTTCTGTCTCGATGACCATGAATGGCGCGGTGCTTCCGGTGCTCGCTAACTATATCGTTGCTGCGGAAGAACAAGGCGTTTCTCAAGAACAGCTTGCTGGCACCATTCAGAACGACATTCTGAAAGAATTCATGGTTCGTAATACCTATATTTACCCGCCAAGCCCTTCAATGAAAATTATTGGCGATATCATTGGGTATACGTCTGAGAACATGCCACGCTTTAACAGCATCTCTATCTCTGGCTACCACATTCAAGAAGCTGGTGCGGACGCTGCTTTAGAACTTGCATACACGTTAAGCGATGGTCGTGAGTATGTTCGCACTGCGATTAACGCAGGCCTTGATGTTGACAAGTTTGCGCCACGCTTATCTTTCTTCTGGGGCATTAGCATGAACCTCTACATGGAGATAGCTAAGCTACGAGCAGGTCGTTTATTGTGGCATCGCATCATGCAAGAGTTTTCGCCAAGCAATCCAAAATCATCGATGCTACGCACACACTCTCAAACATCTGGTTGGTCGCTCACCGAACAAGACCCGTATAACAATGTGATTCGCACAACTATCGAAGCGATGGCTGCAGTATTTGGCGGCACACAATCTCTTCATACCAATGCGCTTGATGAAGCGGTCGCACTTCCGACAGAATTCTCTGCTCGCATTGCCCGCAACACCCAGATCATCATTCAAGAAGAGACAGGCATTACTCAAGTAGCTGACCCTTGGGGTGGTTCTTACATGATGGAGTCGCTCACACAACAAATTGCGGATAAAGCATGGGCTCTGATCGAAGAAATTGAAGAAAGCGGTGGTATGGCTAAAGCGATTGAGCAAGGCCTACCTAAAATGCGCATAGAAGAAAGCGCAGCTAAAAAGCAAGCACGCATCGACCGTGGCGAAGATGTCATTGTAGGCGTTAATAAATATCAACTTGCGGAAGAAGAAGAGCTAGATATTTTAGAGGTCGACAACCTTGCAGTGCGCGAATCACAAATCAAAGGCCTTGAGAAAATCAAAGCAGAGCGTGACAATGACGCCGTCAAAGCTGCACTTAATGCCCTCACATCTGCAGCAAAAACCGGTGACGGAAACCTACTTGCTTTAAGCGTCGCAGCTGCTCGTTTACGAGCCACTGTTGGTGAAATTTCTGACGCATTAGAAGAAATATATGGTCGTTACCAAGCTCAAGCTCGAACCATCAGCGGCGTATATGGCGCAGCGTATGATGAAGACAAGGACTGGAATTTGATTAAAGACGATATCGCAACGTTTGAAGCGCAACATGGTCGTCGACCTCGTATGCTCGTTTGTAAGATGGGCCAAGATGGACATGACCGCGGCGCCAAGGTGATCGCAACTGCATTTGCTGATGTTGGCTTCGACATAGATTTAAGCCCCATGTTCTCGACACCTGAAGAAGTCGCAAAACAAGCCATCGAAAACGACGTGCACGTAATCGGCGTAAGCTCGCAAGCGGCAGGCCACAAAACACTCGTTCCAGGGCTAATTCAAGCATTAAAAGAGCAAGGCGCTGAAGACATCAAAGTCGTCGCTGGCGGCGTGATTCCGAAGCAAGACTACCAAGTATTGTATGACGCAGGAGTGGTTGGTATTTTTGGGCCAGGGACGCCGATTCCACAGTCTGCACGCGAAGTTCTTGACGCTATTAATCAGGCTAATGCAGGTTAATTCATGACTGCTCTTGCGCCGATAAAGAAATTATTAGACGGACTCGTTCAGAATACCTCTGATCCAGTTCGTCGGCGCAGCCTCGCAAAATCTATTACCCTAATTGAAAGCACCAAAGCCACGCATCAAGAACAAGCACAAGCACTGTTAAACCAAGCCTTACCTTACTCGGGGAAAGCTAAGAGAATAGGCATTAGCGGCACACCCGGTGTTGGAAAGTCGACCTTTATTGAAGCTTTCGGACTTTATTTAATTGAACAAGGTCTGCGTGTTGCAGTGCTTGCTGTCGATCCGAGCTCACCTATTCGTGGTGGTAGCATTCTTGGTGATAAAACCCGCATGGAAGAGCTCTCACGCGCGGATAACGCCTTTATTCGACCAAGCCCCTCAGCGGGAGCTTTAGGCGGCGTTGCTCAAAAAACACGAGAAAGCATGATCTTGTGTGAAGCCGCAGGCTTTGATGTCATTCTCGTTGAAACCGTTGGCGTTGGCCAATCTGAGTATGAAGTCGCATCGATGGTCGATTTCTTTATGGTGCTCATGCAGCCAAATTCAGGCGACGAATTACAAGGCATCAAACGTGGCATTATGGAACTAGCGGACGCTTTGATCATTAACAAAGCAGATGGCGATAGTCTGCATCAAGCTGAGCGCACAAAACAACATTGCCAGAATGCCTTACATCTGATGCGAAGTTCTGAAGAATGGGAGCCTCAAGCCCTGACTTGCTCATCGATTGAGAACAGAGGGATTACAGAAATATGGGCTTTGCTGACAGACTACTTTTCTTCTAATCAGGCTATCCTCGAAACAAAGCGTCAGCAGCAAAACGAAAAATGGTTGGACAGGCTCATCACAGAGCAGCTTCGACACGCTTTTGAGACCCATCAAGCCGTTCAAGAATCGCTCCCTCAACTGCAGGAACAAGTAATTTCAGGGAAACTCACTGCTTACGACGCAGCAAAAACCTTGATAGCACGCTTCAACGAACCACAATCATAAATTGAGCCAAAGCCTTACTGGCAGGCGTGGCGCAATCTACCTTGATCATTAAGCTGCGGTGTTATTACCGAGTTGATCTCCGTGAATTTTGTTTACCAGTAAGCCAAATAAAGCTGCTGTGACAAACATAATGACGCTATAAATAGCAGCTGGCGCGGCCATCACCCCGTTATTCAAAAGCATTGGAGACAAGGCAATGGCTATCGCCAAAGTACCATTGTGAACACCAATCTCCATACCAATCGCAATGCTCTGACGGAGCTCCAGCTTCAACAAGCGAGGCACGCCGTAACCAACGCCCAAACTAATCAGATTAAACGCTAGTGCTGCTGCACCAACAATCGCAAAGTACTGAGTAAACTGCTCCCAACTTTCCATCACGGCAACCACAACAACCAAGGCTAAGAATAGTGCCGACATAATCTTAACTGGCTTTTCCATGACCTCAGCAAAGCCTTTTCTAAAGCGCCGAATCGTCATCCCAATGCCGATCGGAATCAACACAATCGCAAAAACCTGAAGTACCTTAGAGAATTGTAAGCCGACACTACCTTGCTCGCTCATGAAGTAAAACAAACTCAAATTCACAATGATTGGCAGCGTAACAATGCATAGAACAGAGTTAATGGCGGTGAGCGTCACATTCAAAGCCACATCGCCATGCGCAAGATGACTAAATAAATTAGCACTGGTCCCCCCTGGGGATGCCGCGAGCAACATTAGCCCAACCGCCAATTCTGGAGGAAGAGCAAATGCGATGACCAAACCAAAGCATGCGATTGGCAAAATAATAGCCTGACAAAATAAGCCTATTAGCACCGGCTTTGGCATTTTAAAGATGCGGGTAAAGTCAGAAATCGTTAAGGACAAACCCAGCCCAAGCATAATAATGCCGAGACTAGCAGGAAGGAAAATCGTAAGGATTGGTGTTGAATTCATGGAAAGCTCGTCTGTTGTTATTGTTAAGCCATCACACAAGATGGCTTGTTTAACAGAACGATGTCAACTCGAATTCAGTTTTCAATCATCAATTAAAATTGATAGCTGTAGTTCAAACCAAAACCGTGCTCATCACCATTATCAAATTTGCTATAGCTTACCCCTCCTCCCAAGGCATGCTGCTCTGCAAAGTGATAACGAAGGGCCAAACCGCCAATCCAAGTATTCGCGCCGCGATTCTGACCAGTATAAGTGCCGGTAGCGCCTGAGGTGACAGTAACAGAGTGATCGCCACTTTTATCGGCACTCAAATCACGGTCATAACGCAATATTGCATTAGCGCTCAAACCCTCGTGATCATCAAGGTACTTTTCAAATGCCAGACCCAAACCCATTAATGAAGACTCGGCATCGCTTTTGTCTACGCTCATCGCCAAGGCAGCACCGCCGGTCTCAGAATAGGCGTTTTGACTTGCTCTCACGTGACTAATCGAAGCAAAAGGCGCGATATTCACAAGTTCAGAGTTATAAATAGGTTTGGCAACCTGCAAGGCGACATAGACAAAATCCGAATCAAAGGTCGCCTCAGCTTTCGGTGCAGTTGTTAGACTACGAACCGAGTCCGTCTCATTCATGCCATAGCCGATAACACCATCGAGCTCGATCTGATTCTCAAACCGACCACTCCAGTAAGCCTCAAAGTGATAGCCCGAAGTATAAAAACTAATGCTCTGAGCGTCATGCTCATCCATGGTTTGATCGACCACACTAAAGTAGACACCAGCATAACTATCACGCGTTGAGAGCAGGTTCGCTCCAAGCGTCATCTGAGTCAGATCGTACTCAAAACCTGCTTCGTTTGTGCTTGCATCAATACTGCCATCGACACGAGATACGTCAGCCCAAACATTCTGATTAGACGCACTATCGCCACCTAAGAAGTTAGGTGCAAAGCTTTCCTGTCCTTCCGACAAACCAAATTCAACATTGCGCATAAACACGCTGTTAATAATCATCTCAGCCTGCTCAAGTCCAACCGTTAAATGCGAGGCAACAGGCTCGGCATGAGAATCATTGGTTAACTGTGCAAGCTGTGCATTTGTTACTGTATTCAGCTGGCTATTCACTGCGGTATTGGTTGGCGCTTGATTCACTAAACTTTGCGCTGCGACTTGCTGATTACGCGTAGTCAGAGAGGAGTGCGTCGTGATGTTATTAAGATCTTTAGTCAAAGTAACAGTATAAGTATCTGTTGCACCACTTGCTTTACTCCGGAAACTTGAATTGCCGCCGGCATTGTTGCAGTTAAACTTGCGGTATAAGTAGACGAGTCCTGGCCCGCATCGGCTTCAACAACCACATAGCTATTTCCATCCAAGTCATCAGCTGTATAAGCACTAGATTTTGGCGCAATCACGACATCGTGCGTGCCTATAACAGCGCCCCCATTGAATTCGATCTTGTCGTTGTCGTTACTAACATCACCAACTTCCAAATTGAATTGCAATGACGGATCACCAAAGACTGACACCAAGCTGTTATCTAAAGCAGAACCATTCAGGTTAAACCGAATCGTACCGATATCTCCGGAGCCAACACCTGGTGAAAACTTAGGGTTATTACGAAATAAGAAAGTAGAAGAACTCTGGGTGTTAAAATCAATATGACCATTGATAAGCGCGTCATCAATGACCGAATACGAGTTCGCACCAAAACCAATAGCCGTATTAGCCGCATCTCCTGCTTCACCAATCGTCACTTCAAGGCCGGGAAGTGCACCAAAAGAATTTAAACCGGTGAAACCCGCTGCATCATCCGCGGTAATTGTTGCATTGCCTTTAAATGACATACCCTTAAGTGGCGTTGCGCCTATCGCAGCACTGTGCAAGGAATTGCTACCCTGCTCAAAGCTCAACTGTGCTTCGGCGACATTTACTCCGTTTTCTATTTCGAATCTAGAACCATTACTTAAGGTAAAATCTGGAGTATTGGTCAGGGTTGAGCCAGATTCGATCCAGACGCCAGCACAGTATCGACATCTAAAGGCGCATTATCGAGAATGAAATCGGCTTCGTTCAAGTCGATCTGAAACTTCACATCAGTGCGATTTTGACTAGACTGCACGATCCCGCTAGTACCCGCATCAAGACGCTGAATATGCAAGGTACTACCTTTAGCAGCATTGATGGTAAAGGACTCTTCTCTACCGAAAGCATTCAGCGTCGTATTCCAATCCAATAAGGTTAAATAGCTGTTTTCTGCGAGATTAATTTCATCACCTTGAAGTGCCCAACCTGCCGTACTGGCCTGAGTAAAACCTTAAATAAGGCTAGTGCCGCGAATATCAAAAATCAGCTTATTGTTTGCATCCGCGTAAAAACTTGGCTCAGCAGAAGTCCAGTCAAAGATCAGATCACTGTTATCTAGAATTACATTATAACTGCCGCTCGGGGACTGGAAGTTGAATGTGACATCATCACGAAGTACTAAACGAGAATTTGTAATCGATAGTTTCTCGGCGCTCAATTTTCTGGCGGGGCCGGAGTTAGTGATAGTGAGAGCATGCTTTTGACCTCCCACACTTTGAATAATTACATTTCTAAAGTAAGTTCCTGCCGGCGTACCAACCGTTTCACCAACGGGTGGCGGTCGGCTTCCTGTATTCCACTGAATACTTCGATCTGACAAGAGCGCAAAATCACTCGACAAGGTATAAGTCGTCGTATCAATACCAACAGTGCCTTGGCCATACGTACCCCAAACACTAGTCAACAATCCTGATGTCGAGCTATACGCCGTGCCTTCAATAGCTAAGGCCGATTGCCCAACAGATAATAAAAAAACACCTATTCCTCTCTTCAAAACGACTCTCTGAACATATGTAAGGTCTGGGTTAGAAAGTAGTCGTTTTTTTAAAGGCACAAAAAAACCGGCGCTCTTTCAAGGGCCGGTTTTTTGAGATCAGCTATCTATTAAAGGGCAGCTTCCAATTCTGGAACCGCATCAAATAGATCAGCAACAAGACCGTAGTCAGCAACCTGGAAGATAGGCGCTTCTTCGTCTTTGTTGATCGCAACAATTACTTTAGAACCAGACATACCAGCCAAGTGTTGGATCGCACCTGAAATACCTACAGCGATGTATAGGTTAGGGGCAACGATCTTACCTGTTTGACCAACCTGCATGTCGTTAGGTACGAAGCCAGCGTCAACAGCTGCACGCGATGCACCCATTGCTGCGCCAAGCTTGTCAGCAACTTTCTCAAGCATTGCGAAGTTGTCGCCATTCTGCATACCACGACCACCAGAGATTACGATCTCTGCAGCAGTAAGTTCTGGACGATCAGACTCAGCCATTTCTTGACCTACGAAAGTAGAAATGCCAGCGTCTTGTACGTTGTCAATCGCTTCAACAGCAGCTGAACCACCTTCAGCAGCAACTGGATCGAACGCAGTACCACGAACAGTGATTACTTTGATCGCATCGCTAGATTGAACTGTCGCAATCGCGTTACCCGCATAGATTGGACGAACGAACGTATCAGCTGACTCAACTTTGATGATGTCAGAGATTTGCGCAACGTCTAGAAGTGCAGCAACACGTGGAAGGAAGTCCTTACCAGTTGTGCCCGCAGAAGTAAGAACGTGCGAGTAACCTTTACCAAGGTCAGCAACCAATAGAGAAAGGTTTTCAGCCAACTGATGGCCGTAAGCTGCGTTATCAGCTACCAATACTTTAGCAACGCCAGCCGCTTTTGACGCAGCTTCTGCTGCTGCACCACAACCTTCGCCCGCAACCAATACGTCGATGTCACCACCGATTGCTGTTGCTGCAGCAAGAACGTTAAGAGTAACTGGCTTCAAGCTACCATTATCATGATCTGCAATAACTAAAATGCTCATTTAGATCACCTTCGCTTCGTTTTTAAGTTTGTCTACAAGCTCTGCAACGTCTGCAACTTTAATACCCGCAGAACGTTTAGCTGGCTCTTCTACTTTCAATGTAGTTAGGCTAGCGCTCAACTCAACACCGTAATCTGCTGGAGATTTAGTATCGAGAGGCTTCTTCTTAGCCTTCATGATGTTAGGAAGAGATGCGTAACGTGGCTCGTTCAAACGCAAGTCAGTAGTCACTACTGCAGGAAGATTAAGACCAACAGTCATCAAACCGCCGTCAACTTCACGCGTAACGTTAACCTTATCACCTTCAACAACAACTTCTGATGCGAATGTACCCTGACCCATGCCTGCAAGTGCTGCTAGCATCTGACCAGTTTGGTTGTTGTCTGAATCGATAGACTGCTTACCAAGAATAACTAACTGAGGTTGTTCTTCGTCAACAATCGCTTTCAAGATTTTAGCAGCTTGAAGAGATTGAACTTGTTCGTCAGTTTCAACCAAGATACCGCGGTCTGCACCTAATGCTAGTGCTGTACGGATTTGCTCTTGAGCAACTTTAGGACCGATAGAAACCACAACGATTTCGCTCGCGATTCCTTTCTCTTTAAGACGAACAGCTTCTTCAACTGCGATTTCACAAAATGGGTTCATTGCCATTTTGATATTAGTAAGATCGACATCTGAATTGTCGGCCTTAACACGTACTTTGACGTTGTAGTCAATAACTCGTTTGACAGCGACAAGAACCTTCATAGATTCCTCATTCTTAACAATTGATGAATTGATGGTGCGAATGCCCTTAATCAAGCACACACACAAGATACTGCGAAAAAGCTATTTTTCATAAGTTAATCAATAACTTATGTAGCTCCAAGCTTCATGCCCCGAATTCGCGGAGCGCATAATACTGCCGATTAATTAAAAAAGCGTCAATACTTGGGCAAAAATTAAGCTAGATGACCGGCATTTGTTTCACTAATAAAGCTTCAGTATCTACACCCTATTACGTAGCAACTTCCAATCAGGACTTGTAACGACATTAAATTTGCATAAAATTCAAACGATCGTTTGAAATAACCCAGAATACTAATGCACTCGTATACCTTTATATGTATAATCGCGCGCAATATCGTGGTGCGAGAAAGTCTATATCGGTAAAGACTCACCAACGACAACTTTAATTACCTTGAAAAACAGGAGACCGAACATGGAAAGAGAATCGATGGAGTTTGACGTTCTCATCGTGGGTGGTGGTCCTGCTGGCCTTTCAGCAGCATGCCGTATCCGTCAACTAGCACAAGAAACAGGCCAAGAACTTACTGTCTGCGTTGTTGAAAAAGGCTCAGAAATCGGCGCACACACAC
>NZ_LWFI01001597.1:0-1529 GCF_001635735.1 Oleiphilus sp. HI0067 | reverse complement strand
CGAATGAGTTCTGTGCTTCGTCGTCATCAATACTGGATTCTGACCATGGAGTGTCACCTGGACTGTCGTCTAAATACAGACTATCCAACACTTCTAGTACTTCAATCGATTCATCGTCATCGCTTTGTGTATCATCAATGTTGAAGTCTGTTTCTTGTTCAGGCACTTGGCTCCCTGTAAGTTTGACATTACTCACCAATAGCTCAATGAGTTCATCAATGGTGACGGGAATAATTGGTGTTTCTGTTATTTCGTTGGATAAAGCGAAAAGCTTTTGTTTTAGGGCTATTAAATAGTCTTCTGTGTCAGATTCATCGAATTCAACTAAGCGTTTACTATCAAGAGCGGTTTTGTATGCATGAAGTGCTTCGGTATCTGCCTTTTGAGATCTGTATGCGATACCGCGTCGGTCACGGTAGTTACCACGAATGTATATTTCCGTGTCGGCGATAAGTGCCTGAGCTTGGTTAAAATAGTAAGGGGAATAATTTTCGGCTTCAGCTTTTTCTGCACGATCGAGTGTTTTTCGTGCTTGATTCAAACTCGACACGAGTAGAGTATTAATCTCTAGCTCATACATGCTTTTGCGAACACTTGGTTCAAGCTTCAGAGCTTTCTTAATTCGATCATCCTCAATCAGAAGCACTAGCTCTTTCATTTCTTTTTGTAGGTCTTTCCAGTCTTCGGGTTGCCATTTTGATGCCTCTAACTCAACCAGTAAGTTTCGATGCTTTACGAAGTCTTTCAGATTTCTTTCGATCGCCGCTCTGGTTAATTGTGCTTTTTCTAAAAGTTTTCTAGCAGCGATAGTTGCTTGTGCAACGGACGGTTGTTTGTCTCTAGGATTGTTCAGAGATCGCTCAGCATCTTTTAAAGCTCGTGTTGCTGAGGAATAGTATGTTGGAGAATAGAACTCTAGACCTAGGTTCTCTGGTCGAGCAAACAATTCTGCTGTCCGTTCATACATTGCCCTCGGGTTATCTTGCTCGACTTGAGATGTTTCAATGCTTTGGTAGTCATTCTCTGGTTGAGAAGCACAAGCTCCAATGAGTAGTGCGATAAGAATTGGAAGTAGGCGTGAGATGATCATGTTTGTGTAACTTTGAATTGTTTTGGCGAATTGTACGCAGGTTTATAATTTTATTGTGTGATTCATCGGTAAGTTTCTGAGTTCGTTCTTACACGAATCGTGTAAATAGTTTCTGGAATTGCTAAGCGTTTGATGCACGTAGTCTATTGCAGCCTTGGTACTGTTCTGCAGGTCATTGCCCAAGGCTATGTTTGCGGCAATCGCTGACGCGAGAGTGCAACCGGTACCGTGAGAGTTAAGCGTACTAATTCTTTCATGACGGATTGTTAGTACATCATTTTTGTTGATGAAAGAATCCGTAACAGTCGTTTCATCAATTCCATGTCCCCCTTTTAGCAGTATCGCTGTATTAGTATTTTCCGAGATACTCTGGAGATCTGATATTGAATAATCGGGGAACAGCCGCGATGCTTCCACAAAATTTGGCGTGATCATTGTT
>NZ_LWFI01001596.1:0-835 GCF_001635735.1 Oleiphilus sp. HI0067 | reverse complement strand
GACGTAATGCCGGATCGTGTAGAGACTGGAACATACCTCGTTGCAGCAGCAGCAACACGCGGTCGCGTTAAACTAAAAGATACACGAGCAGATTTACTAGATGCTGTATTAGTTAAGCTTGAAGAAGCGGGTGCAGAAATCACAACGGGTGAAGACTGGATCGAACTAGATATGAAGGGTAAACGTCCGAAAGCAGTTTCGGTTAAAACAGCGCCTTATCCTGCTTTTCCCACGGATATGCAAGCGCAATTCGTATCAATGAATTGCGTCGCTGAAGGTTCAGGCTCAATTACCGAAACAATTTTTGAAAATCGTTTCATGCACGTGCAAGAGCTACAGCGTATGGGCGCTGATATTAAGGTCGAAGGCAACACTGCGATTATTACAGGCGTTGAAAAACTTCATGCAGCGCCGGTTATGGCAACAGATTTGCGTGCTTCTGCAAGTCTTGTAATCGCAGGATTACTGGCTGATGGAAACACCTTAGTTGATCGCATATACCACATCGATCGTGGTTACGAATGTATTGAAGAAAAACTGCAATTGCTGGGCGGTAAAATCCAGCGTCTACCGGGTTAATGCTCGGTTTTATTGATTGCATAGCGGATTTAAAGAATGTCTGATTCATTGATCATCGCTCTATCTAAAGGGCGTATTTTGAAAGAAACCTTACCGTTGTTAGCGGAAGCGGGTGTTGAGCCTCTAGAGGACTTAAGCTCTAGTCGTAAGCTAATTTTTGATACAACGGTAGAAAATATTAAGTTCATTATTATTCGCGCGACTGATGTTCCATCTTATGTTCAGTATGGTGGTGCTGATATCGGTGTGACAGGTA
>NZ_LWFI01001595.1:0-1360 GCF_001635735.1 Oleiphilus sp. HI0067 | reverse complement strand
GATAGAACCGTAGATCCATCACAACAAAATAGCCTAGGTATGCAGTCATATCTCGGTATGGTTCTGTCTAGCGCTGAAGAACCTTATGAAAAAATTGATTTCGAAGACATGCTCGAGTCGCCAGTGAATCAACAGATTCAAGGTGGTTGGATTGCATTTATTCAGCACTACTTTATTTCAGCATGGATTCCCGATTCTGAAGTCGTTCAAACGTATCAAACACGTGTCAAAAATGGTCGTTACTTGATGGGTTATATCAGTCCTGCGACTGTTGTAGCACCTGGCGAGAAAGCAAGTGTCGGTGGGCAACTATATCTTGGCCCTAAGATTATCGATCGGCTTGAAGCAACAGCGAAGAATTTAGACTTAACCGTAGATTATGGCTGGTTATTCTTTGTAGCTTATCCTTTGTTTTTATTGCTAGATTTCTTGCATGGCCTCGTCATGAACTGGGGTGTTGCAATTATCTTGGTAACTGTCGTCGTCAAAGTCTTATTCTTTAAATTATCTGCTGCGAGTTATCGCTCGATGGCCAACATGCGTCGTGTTGCGCCGAAATTACAGCAGCTGAAAGAGCAATATGGTGATGATCGCCAGAAAATGTCTCAGGCGATGATGGATCTTTACCGTAAAGAAAGTATTAATCCGCTGGGAGGCTGTTTACCAATCTTGGTTCAAATGCCGGTGTTTATCGCTCTATATTGGGTGTTGATGGAGAGTGTGCAGCTACGTCATGCGCCATTCTTCTTATGGATTGAAGATTTATCAGTTCAAGATCCTTTCTTCGTGTTACCTATTTTGATGGGCATTAGTATGTTCATTCAAATGCAGTTGAATCCGACCCCCCCTGATCCAATGCAGGCGAAAATTATGAAGATAATGCCTGTGATGATGACTGTATTCTTCTTATGGTTCCCTTCTGGACTGGTTCTTTACTGGTTAGTAAACAACATTTTATCGATAGCACAGCAGTGGTACATCACACGCCAGATTGAGAATGGTGCAAAAGCTTAGGGTATGACGGACTATCATTCTGACACCATCGCGGCGATTGCCACGGCAACGGGCCGTGGTGGTGTTGGCATAGTTCGTATATCAGGAGAAAAGGCGGTTTCAATCGCGCAATCTTTTCTTCGACAATCTCCGACTCCACGCCAAGCGCTTTACAGCACTTTCTTTGATGAAAATGGGCAAGCTATTGATCAAGGCATAGGCCTGTATTTTAAAGCTCCTCATTCGTTTACTGGAGAGGATGTGTTTGAGTTACAAGCACATGGTGGTCCAGTTGTTTTGGATATGCTGCTTAATACTTGTTTGGCTCATGGAGCTCGACTAGCAGAGCCTGGAGAATTTACTCAGC
>NZ_LWFI01001594.1:0-1002 GCF_001635735.1 Oleiphilus sp. HI0067 | reverse complement strand
AGTCTTTCGGCAAAGCAAACTTGTGCTTTCCTATGGTCCATAGAGGTTGCTCTAGTTCTGCAATTGCAAATACGCTCCATTGGTCATACTGAGCACGACGAAAAGCGCTGTATGTTGGAATCAGTTCTGCCTCGGGCTTCAATGTGCAGAGATAATTCATGATCGCTAAGGATTCAGTGATAATGCCTCCATCAACACGAATGGCAGGCACCTTGCCCCCTGCATTGAGCTCTAGAAATGACGTCTGTCTGGCTTCACCTTTCATGAGATCGACAAGTTGGAAGCTGTAATCCAAGCCCAACTCTTCGAGCAACCAAGTCACACGCAAAGTGCGGGTGTTTGGGTAACCATATACCGTTAACGACATTCATCACTCCTTAGTTTTTATTTTTCCAGCATCAAGACTAATCCCAGTCGCGAAAACAATGCAAGCATTACCAAACCCAAATACGCAGTAGCGCCCGTAAGGTCTATAATGCTTCATCGCAAAAGTGGAACTTTACTATGTCATTTAAACATCTTAGTTGTGCTCAGCTCGCATCTTGGCTGAGTGATTCAGAAAACACGGTCACCGTAATCGATATTCGAGACCAAATGTCTTTTGAGCAAGGCCATATAAACGGTGCTGCTCACATCGACAATTCAAATGTGGAACACTTTATTGCAAACACAGACCTTAACAAACCATTGGTAGTTTGTTGTTATCACGGCAACTCAAGCCAAGGCGCTGCAGACTACTTTAATGCACAAGGATTTAAAGAAACCTTTAGCCTAGATGGCGGTTTCGAAGAATGGCGTCAGATTGCAGCCACTCTCACGACGGATTAAGCACCTTTATTGATAAAAGGAAACACAATGCGCTCAGCTCTCATTTCAGGCCAAGCTCAAAACAATATTATTTTAGTACTCGAAGATAACTACAAAGATTGGCTTAGTGATCAACATAACAATGATCAATTGTGGTTAGAAAGTATTAAGTTTGAAGGAAAAGGACATTCGACT
>NZ_LWFI01001593.1:0-1295 GCF_001635735.1 Oleiphilus sp. HI0067 | reverse complement strand
TTAGGGCTTAGCGCGATATACAACAACGCCATTCAAGCTTTATATGGGGTTAGCCCAGCGCACGGTCGCACCATTCAACTCAACATCGAACGAGATCGTGTCGAGATAAATTCTGGTGATCAGTCATATGGAAACGTTTGGATCCTTGATTGGCGCGAGTACATCGCACTCTATGGCCCACATACACTAGCCTTGCGCGCATTTATAGGTGAAGCGCAAACTGGAGCAGACTTCTTTGATTTAGGCGATAGCCCGTCCATCACCGCATTTAAACAAGGCTTGATTCACCAACGCGAAAAACCATTGCGAGGCTATCCAGATTCTGCACAAGAGCTTCGCGGCTTTAAGCCAAGTATTTATTCGGCCGATTACCGATTCCCTATCGCCTATGTCGACCAGGGAATCGACGCTTGGCCTATTGGTCTTCACACCATCTCTGGAGCGCTATTTTATGAATCCGGCACGCCAAACCGAGACAAATCAACGTTTGATGCCGCCGGAGTGGAGCTAAATGTCGGTCTAGATTTGGGTTACAGCGCGCTGCCGGTCGCATTGAGGCTAGGCACTGCATTTCCGTTTGACGAAACATCTACCGCACCGGACAAAGATCCAAATTATTACTTAGGGATCGGATACAGTCTCTAAGCTTTTATGGTTAGTTAATACGAAAATCGATTGTCTGCGCTGAGAAATAGTGCAGACATTCTCTCTTTTACCCCTGCTTAATACAGCCACTTTTCTTGAGCTCTTCAAGTTGACCAGCATCAAAGCCAAACTGACCTAGCACCTCATCGGTATGGGCTCCTAACGGTGCACCTAAACTTGGTTCTTGAACCCTATCAAATGGCAAAGCACTTGCAATTTGTTTCACGCTTTCACCGCTTTCTAATTGAACATCAATAAACATTTTCCGCGCCTTAAATTGAGGATGTTCAGCAGCTTCGTTCACTGTAATAACAGGCTCAACGCAAGCGTCTAGCTTGCCAAATATATCGATCCACTTGGCTTGCGTTTGCGCCGAAATCTTTTCTGCAATCGCTGCGCGCAAGGATGTCTGCGTCTCAGGTCTTTGATCGGCAATTTTTGATAACCAGTCACTAAGCTCCAATGTCTGCAATAAGCTCATTGCAAAATTAGGCTCTAAGCTACCGATCGAGATAAACTTGCCATCGGCTGTTTCATAATACTCATAGAATAAGCCTCCATTGAGCATTCCTGACCCTAACTCAGGATCCTGTCCGCTGACTAATGCCCCAGCACCGAACATGGTGTTAAGACTCAATGCAGCATCTGCC
>NZ_LWFI01001592.1:0-1860 GCF_001635735.1 Oleiphilus sp. HI0067 | reverse complement strand
CTTCATAAAAAGCGTACGCGATATCGCCCTGCGCAGAACCATCAGATGCCCCACTCACAGGGTCAATGTTCGCAAGATAGTTCGTCGTCATTTGATCAATCTGAAAACTAAAACCACCAGTCGTATTATCTACACCGATATAAAGAGGCTGAAAGGTATTCCCTAACGCTAGCTCTAGTTTGAAATCGCTCATTTTAATCTTGGATGTGCACGCAGAACTCGCGACCGCACAGGTAGAGATTTCAAGCGCTGGCGTATAAAAGTTCAAACGATACTCTGCAGCCATACGTGAATCTTCTCCCCAAAGACGCAAATATGAACCATCAAATACCGCGCTGTGCGCATGCATGTTCAAGTGAGTTTGCGCCTGCCCGGCAACATTCACTTCCAACTCAAAACCAATATCTGGTCGCTCTCCCGCCTCGAAATCAACGGAAGCAGGTCGACTCGCACATGTTCCCGAGCCTTGCGCCGCGCTAGGATCCAAACAGTCATAACCAAGTGTTGAGTCAACCATTCTTGGCGCCGCAATCTCCAACACACCTTTGCCCGGCAACCCAATATCATTGCCATCAAGCAAATCTATTTCATAGGGATTATCTAGGCGACCTAAATTCACGCCTTCTATCACATCGCCATACTCACTTCCTGCTCGGGCGATGTACATTTGATTCACATTAATATTGACCGGATTACCATCAGAGTCGGTGATGCCGGTAATCCGAAAAACGTTACCTTGAGAAGAGTCATTACCGTGGCTAAACGCAAAGTCTTCCATCACAAACCCGATACCAGCACCATCTACTTCTGATAAATCATTATCAGAAAGCGCTGCCAATTCAGAATGCACAGGAAGGGCAATAGCACCCAGCGCGATAAACGCAGCATTCTGAATAATCGATGGGAAAATTGAGCGCCATTGGTATGACATATTGAGGCAATGCGTCCTGTTTAAGAAATAAACCAACATTATATGGAGAGATGAATTTAAACATGTGAAGCAGGACGAAACTTCACAGTCGTTCACAAATCAAGCAGTCAAGACGTGAGCTAGAACAATATTCTAGCCTTGCTGCAAGAGATTTCTCAGGTCAATGACTGCGGCGCTTGCTCTAGAAATATAAGATGACATCGTTAAAGAGTGATTCGCCAACACACCAAACCCCGAGCCATTTAGAATCATCGGACTCCAAATCGTATTCTGAGTCGCCTCCAAATCCAAACGAATTTGGCGCAGGCTAATCAAAGCATTTTTATCGCCAAGCACTTTTGCAAAGTCGTGTTCCATAGCACGTAAAATCACAATCAACGCCCAAGCTGTGCCGCGCGCCTCGTAAAATACGTTATCGATGTCAAACCAAGATGTTTTTGACTCTTTAAAGCCTTCACCCGAGGTACTTTGCTCAGCAGAATAATCTCCGGCAAGCCCCAGATCCAAACTCGGGCGCCCCACACTTTCGCTCAAACGCCTAGACAACCCCCCAAGTCTATTCTCAACTTCTGACAACCAAGCGCTTAAATTATCGGCACGCGCATAAAACTGTGCATTAGGAGTTGATTCATCCGCTAAGCGTTTGAGATAGTTTTCAACAGCTGCTACACCTGTGCGATATTCAGATTCTGAAGCCGGGAGAATCCAACTACGATTATCAAAGTGAAACTGCGGCTCTGCTAACTTAAGACTTGCATCCTCTTGGGACTGACTTTGCGAGCGACTAAAGTCTTTTCTCATCACCCTAGATAAATCTCGTATTTGAACAAGAACCCCAAACTCCCAGCTAGGCATATTGTCCAGAAACACGCCCGGCAGGAATAAATCGTTTGATAAATATCCTCCAGGCTTTTCGAGCAAAGTATCAG
>NZ_LWFI01001591.1:0-1161 GCF_001635735.1 Oleiphilus sp. HI0067 | reverse complement strand
CTTCAAGAAAAGGTTGCTAAAGCTAAGGTTCCTGTAAAAGCTGAAAAACCAAAGAAAGATCTTACAAAGAACGCATTGAATGTGAGTAAAAAAGATCTTCCGGTGCGTCTAAAATTGTGGTCTTTAGGTACCAGTTATCAGGAACAGGGTGCGCTTGTTTTAAAAACGCCTACTATGCAAATGGGTGATGGCGATTTTTATTCTCAAGTATGGCTAACTCTGACCTCAGAAAAGCTTGAAGTGAACAGCTCTTCAGACATTGATGAGAATCTTGCTGGTATTGGTATTCGTGTAAACGGTGGTGATTTGATTCCTTTTGATCGTATTCAAGCAAAAAATGCAGGTGTGTTAGAAGGGGATTGGATAAACAAATTATCAGAAGGTGGTGAGCTTGAGATTATGCTCGGGTTCTTCCCTGATAAAGACTTAGATAGTCCCGTATTTAAGCGTGTTGCATCAATCAACGATTTATCTAGTCTTGTACCAACTTACTACAAGCTAAAATAGCCGCAGGCAAGATCGAGTGAACGTGAAAGGCAGAGTAGTTTTACTCTGCCTTTTTTATTGGATTTCTTACAAAACAAAACTTGTCTCTTTACCTCTTTTTAGTACTCTTCCTATTCAAATTCGTTATCAATCAAGTTAAGGAGCTATGATGCAATTTCTTCATACCATGATTCGTGTAAGTGATGTCGATGCGTCACTGAAATTCTTCTGTGATGGTCTTGGGCTCATCGAAATGCGTCGTTATGAGAGCGAAGCAGGGCGCTTTACACTGATTTATTTAGCGGCTCCCGATGATGAAGAACGAGCGCATGCAGTCAAAGCTCCAGAGCTAGAGCTAACCTATAACTGGGACCCAGAAGAATACAGCGGTGGTCGAAACTTTGGACACGTGGCGTATCGTGTCGATGATATTTACGCGACCTGTCAGCACCTAGCGGATATGGGAGTGACCATTAATCGTCCACCTCGTGATGGCCATATGGCTTTCATTCGCTCACCTGACGGAATTAGTGTTGAATTGCTTCAAAAAGGTGGTTCGCTAGAGCCTCAAGAACCATGGGTGAGCATGGAGAATATAGGGGAATGGTAGTTGGTTGAGTTTTAGGTTTTGTCCTAATAGCCAACTATTTTGAGTTTGATTTCTTTGGCTAGGCT
>NZ_LWFI01001590.1:0-1150 GCF_001635735.1 Oleiphilus sp. HI0067 | reverse complement strand
TTTACCAGCAGTGAAGTAGGTTTGTAATCCTAGTAGTTCGTAGCCTGCACGAATAACACGATCAAGGCCTGGCTCTTCCATGCCTAAGTCTGCAAGAAACTCATCACGCTCTTCATCTTCTAGCTCTGAAATTTCAGCTTCTAACTTATTGCAGATAGGTACAACGACAGCGTTTTCTTTTTCAGCGATTTCGCGCACGGCATCGAGGTGTGGATTGTTCTCAAAACCGTCTTCATCTACGTTAGCGATGTACATGGTTGGCTTGATCGTTAGAAGACATAGCTCTTTGATGGTTTTAAGTTCGTCCTCATCTAAGCCTAATGCGCGAACTGGCAGACCTTCGTTGAGGTGAGGGAGTAATTTGCTCTCTAAAAGCGCTAGTGCTTTCTTAGCATCTTTGTCGCCACTTTTAGCTGTACGCGTGTAACGCTTTACCGCTTTTTCTACGGTATCTAGGTCGGCAAGAGCAAGCTCTGTGTTAATAACGTCAACGTCAGCTTGTGGGTTAACTTTTGCTGAGACGTGCACAACGTTCTCATCTTCAAAGCAGCGTACTACGTGCGCAATAGCGTCTGTTTCACGAATGTTGGCTAAGAATTGGTTACCTAGACCTTCACCTTTAGAGGCGCCTTCAACAAGCCCTGCAATGTCGACGAACTCCATTGTCGTTGCGAGTGTTTTTTCAGGTTCGACAATGGCTGATAGTTTGTCCAGTCGTGGGTCTGGCATGGCGACTACGCCTGCATTGGGCTCGATCGTACAGAAAGGGAAGTTCTCTGCGCCGATACCAGCTTTAGTTAATGCATTGAATAGCGTTGATTTGCCAACGTTTGGAAGTCCTACGATGCCGCAGTTAAAACCCATGGTCTGAATCCTAGTGTGTCTGGTCTTAAAAAATTGGACGTATTATATAGAGAAGGGCGAGGGTGGTCACCTTGTTGGGTGACAAAGATACGATGTTTAACTTGCTTTGAAGCTATGCAGTGCGTTCATTGCTCGAGCGGTATCTCCAGAAATGATCTCTGGCAAATATCGACTCGCTTCGTCGATGACTGCAGTGAGTTCTTCTGTTTCTTTTTTACCAAGTTTTCCGAGTACATGGCCGGTTACTTTACTTGCGTGGCCTGGATGGCTGATGCCGAGTCTTAGT
>NZ_LWFI01001589.1:0-796 GCF_001635735.1 Oleiphilus sp. HI0067 | reverse complement strand
GGAATGTGAGGTAATTGGTTGGTAGCTCTTGGTCTCTATTTGGATTGCGACCTTCGGCTGAAATCCACTGCCAGCGATTATCAATGTTCTGAACGAGAATCCCATCAACACCTGTATTCGGCACGATTTCCAGCAGTAGTCGAGACTCTTTGATACGTCGTGGGATTTGAATTTTAAGCCAGAGAATAGGATGTTCGTCTAAGCGCCAAAATTGCTTGTTGAGCGCATCGAGCTGATACTGATTACCTTCAAGTGCATCCCAACTTTCGTTAGGCAGCTCAAGTATGTGCTGTAATGCTAGGTTGTCATGATCAATGAATGACCAGTATTGAAATTTGGTATTGTAGGAATTGGATGTAAACGCCCATACGCCAGCCCAGCAAAAGAAGGCAATAACAAGCACATAAAAGCTTGGGTTCTGGTGAAGTTTGTTTGTCACTATTTTACTGCTTTTACATCTAATTTAATGGCGGCGAAGTTGATAAATCCCTTTGCTTCGCGCTACAACTTGTCCTTGAGAATCAGTTAGACCACCGACAAGTTCGAATTCTACTTTTTCATTATCCATACATTGGGCCTGATAAGCTTCAATGTCTTCAGAGCTAAGACCGATACGGATTTGGATGTCGCCAAGAGCGGGCTTTAAATAATCGATCGTGAAGCTTTTAAGTATGGGATAGCACTTCGTAATATCGAAGTTCGCAAACCATAAAGCACCGCCAGGAATTTCCGCTAAGGTAAATAATGCACCTGCATACATCGCTCCAATGTGATTTTGATTTCCCTTCGCAGGCAT
>NZ_LWFI01001588.1:0-725 GCF_001635735.1 Oleiphilus sp. HI0067 | reverse complement strand
GCAAGTCTGGCCAGCATTGAAGGCTTTACCAAACACAATCGGCTTGATGGCTTCATCCATTTTTACTGAGTCAGAAATAATCGTTGGTGACTTGCCTCCAAGCTCAAGGGTGACAGGGGTAAGGTTGGCAGACGCAGCACGCATAACATGGCGACCAACGCTCGTAGAGCCAGTAAACAACAAGTGGTTCCAAGGAATGTCAGAGAATGAAACGGCTACATCCGCATCACCATTAATAACTGCGACTAGGTTTTGAGGAAAAATCTTCGATAGAAGTTCTTCAACAAATGCCGAGGTGACTGGGGTGAATTCAGACATCTTGATCATTGTACGGTTGCCCGCAGCAAGAGCTGAAACTAGTGGGCCAAGCGATAAGGATAAGGTGTAGTTCCATGGCGCGATGATTCCAACGACACCAAGTGGTTGGTATTCAACACGTGCGCTAGCAGGCATAAATAAAGTCGAAACCTTCTTCTTGTCGGATTGCATCCAACGCTTTAAGTTCTTAAGCGTGTAATCAATGCTATGCAGTACAGGCATGATCTCAGCGAGGCGTGTTTCGTTCTCTGAGCGGCTCGAAAAGTCTTGAGAGATCTTCTCAATGAACGTTGCTTCGTTGTCTAAAAGGGCTTGGCGCAGCTTCTTAAGATTCGCAACTCTTTCTTCATAGCTTGGCATCGGGTTACGACGGAAAGCTTGGGTTTGTTCTTTAAAAATGCCTTGCA
>NZ_LWFI01001587.1:0-758 GCF_001635735.1 Oleiphilus sp. HI0067 | reverse complement strand
CCGCTAACATGGGCCCATAACCGTGTTGAAGGTAAGCTCGATTACACAAGCTTGCTTTATATTCCTGCAAAAGCACCGTTTGATTTGTACAACCGTGAAGTTCCTCGTGGCTTAAAGCTATACGTACAGCGCGTTTTTATTATGGATGAAGCAGAGCAGTTCCTGCCTCTCTACCTTCGTTTTGTAAAAGGTATTGTTGATACGCGTGATTTAAGTTTGAACGTTTCTCGTGAAATTCTTCAAAGCGATAAGACTGTTGATAGCTTGCGTACAGCACTGACTAAGCGTGTGCTTGATACTCTGACCAAAATGGCCAAGAACGATGCTGAGAAATATCAATCATTCTGGGATGAGTTTGGCCAGGTAATTAAAGAAGGTATTGGCGAAGATCTTTCTAATAAAGAAAAACTTGCTAAGTTACTTCGCTTCGCGACGACAAACGGCGACAGCGCTCAGAACGTATCGCTTGATGATTACGTGTCTCGCATGCAAGAGAGCCAAGACAAGATTTACTATATCTCGGCAGAAAGTCATGCGGCAGGTATTTCTAGCCCACATATGGAAATCTTCCGTAAGAAGGGTATTGAGGTTCTAGTGCTAAGCGATCGCATTGATGGCTGGATGATCTCTTACCTGTCTGATTTTGAAGGTAAGCATCTTCAAGACATCACTAAGGGCGAGCTTGACCTCGGTGAGATCGAAGCAGAAGAAGACAAGAAGCAACAGGAAGAAGCGAATAAGACATACGAAGCATTGGT
>NZ_LWFI01001586.1:0-1253 GCF_001635735.1 Oleiphilus sp. HI0067 | reverse complement strand
CTGAAGATGGCGAAGGTGCATTGACCTCAATGCAAAATGCCTTGAATGATGCAGGCATACCAGCCAGTGAACTTGATTACATCAATGCGCATGGTACTTCGACTCCCCTGGGTGATTTAGCGGAAGCGCAGGCAATTCAGAAATTAGTCGGCGATACCAATGAGAAGCTCTTAGTAAGCTCTACAAAGTCATCGACTGGCCATCTACTCGGTGCAGCTGGTGCGATTGAAGCGATCTTCAGTGTGCTTGCGATTCGTGACAATATTGCACCACCAACTATTAACGTTGAAGATAAAGAAGAAGCTGTCACGTTAGATATTGTGCCTAATCAAGCCCGCGAAGCAGAAATTAATACTGTGTTGAGTAACTCATTTGGTTTTGGTGGCACGAACGGCACCTTGATCTTTAAAGCTGTATAAGCGTTTATCTTTAGAAAACAACAATAAATTCAGAGGTTCTCAATGGGGGCGCTCCTGTATTCCTCGCTTGAGGAAGAATCTACATCTCCGCTTAGTTTGAGTAACCGCGGTCTCGCGTATGGCGATGGTATCTTCGAAACCATTCGTGTTGTTCAAGCTAAAGTGCCGTTACTAGATTACCATCGCGCCCGATTTCTCCGTGGTGTTGAGGTACTCTCTCTTGGTTCTAGTCTGGAGCTACTAGAAGCTTTTGATGATCAGCTAGAGAACGCCGTTCGTCAGCTACAATTGCACGGTCATGAGAACGGTCTGGTTAAACTCATCGCTACACGCAAAGAAGGTGGGCGTGGCTATGCGCCTATAAAGCCGAGTTCCGTTGATCTATTTATCCAAGTATTTGAATTACCTCACTACCAAGAATCTTATTATTCATCGGGGATTGAGCTTGCCTTGTGTTCGCATCGCTTGAGTGAGCAACCTATGTTGGCAGGTATCAAGCATCTGAATCGACTTGATCAGGTCATGGGGGCTCGCGAGTTAAACGGCGCGCCGGAAGGTGTCATGCTTGATCAAAAGAATCACGTTATTGAAGGCACCAAATCAAACTTAATCGCTTTGATTGATGGAACGTTTTACACGCCAGAACTGAGTGTTTGTGGAATTCGCGGTACCTTATTAAGTGCTTTGCTAGCAGGCGAGCTTGAGGAGTTCGATGGCTCTTTCACGATACAGGAGCGACAAATGACATTGGATGATCTGCATCAGGCAGATGCCTTACTCATGATCAACAGTGTATTTGGTGTATGGCCTGTTAGCCAGTTTCAGCAATCAAAA
>NZ_LWFI01001585.1:0-644 GCF_001635735.1 Oleiphilus sp. HI0067 | reverse complement strand
TAATTTTCCTAACTCTTGTTCAGGCGTCACACTCCTAAAGTACTCAACAAAATTAGGCTCATTGCGCACCACGTCTCTATACGAATTCACAGACACGGCCGTCAAAGCATCTAAGGCTTCGCGCCATTGCGGCTTGGGCTCAGGAGGTGGCAACAAGCTCGCTTCAATCACAGCGCTCGCGTATATCCCTAGACTCTTACTTGCAAGAGAGGGCGATCCAAATTTAAATCGAATCATCTCGCCCTGCTCTGTAATCCTAAATCGCCCATCAACAGATCCCGGAGGCTGAGACAGAATCGCCTTGTTAGCAGGACCTCCACCGCGACCTACCGTTCCCCCCCTACCGTGGAACAGGCTCAACTTCACGCCGTGTTTCGCTGCCACTTTTACTAAGGATTCTTGCGCTCGATATTGCGCCCAACCCGCGGCTAATTGACCTGCATCTTTAGCCGAATCAGAGTAACCAATCATCACCTGCTGATAGCCATCACAGTAATCTGCATACCAAGGCACACTCAACAATCTATCAATGCTTTCTGACGCGCTATTCAAGTCATCCAAGGTTTCGAACAAAGGAACAATACGCATCTTTCGATTCATGCCTTGCTCGCGCAACAATAAGATAACGGCCAATATGTCAGAAG
>NZ_LWFI01001584.1:0-801 GCF_001635735.1 Oleiphilus sp. HI0067 | reverse complement strand
GCGAAATCGAAGTCTTGACCTTTACGCTCGGTGTGGAAAGCATCAATCTTAGCTTGGATATCATCACGCTTTGCAAGCAACTCACGGTTACGTGGTGCTAGTTCGTTCGCGATAGCACTGAAGCTTGACCAAAATGCTTCTTGATCAACACCTGTGCCTGGAATTGCTTTTTCGTTTACGAAATCGTATAGCTCTTTTGCGACCTGAAGGCCCGCAGCTTGAACGCGTTCTGTCATATTTGTATTCGCCTCAACGCTTTAATTACTTAGAAAACCGCTCTCAATACCTTGATAAAAAGTCGAGAAACGTCTAAAAAAGGGGCGAAGATAGTACATGAAAATCGTTCAAATCCCAACCACTGACAACGTGCAAAGCTATTCACCATGTTAATAGTCGTTGTCATGCTAGACGCCTGAGCAGTCAGGCTTTTTGCAGCAGTGATCAAATTTTGAGCTACACTCAAATAAAACAACAATTTATCACAACAAGCTTAGAGATTAGTTTATGTCGGCAGTGACGATTACCATCGCCATTGGAAGCCTTATTTGCGCAGGTATTGCATTGATCGTATTCGTTCAGGCAAGAGAGAAGGCGCGTATTGAGCGATTACGTCTGATCATCAAACTACAAGACCGACACACCAACATTCAAAACATTCTATCTAACATGCCACCGCAGTACCTCAACCCTACTTTGAGAAAAATTCTGCACGAGCAATCCATCGAAACCATCAAAGAACTCACTAAATTCAAACCCTCGTCTAAACATGCCGGTTACATCCAAGAAGACGAGCGAGCTATA
>NZ_LWFI01001583.1:0-661 GCF_001635735.1 Oleiphilus sp. HI0067 | reverse complement strand
TGATTAAACGTCGCTCTGAGTCTTGATCTAGTGCACTAGTTGGTTCATCAAAAATTAAGATTTTTGGATCGCGAAGCAGTGCGCGTGCGAGTGCAACACATTGACGCTGCCCGCCTGAGAGCATGCGTCCTTGTTCTCCACATTGTCGATTTAATCCTTCTGGATGCGTCGCGGTAAATTCCAATACGCCGGCCATCTCTGCGGCTTTTAGAATTTGGTCGTCAGTCGCATAAGGTGTGCCGGATGCAATGTTTTCGCGGATGGACCCTGCAAACAGCATCGGTTGTTGTTCAACACATCCGATCAAAGAACGTAAATCGCTGGGATCCAGTTGTCGAATGTCAATGCCATCCAATTTGATGACGCCCTCGGTCGGTGTATAGAGCCCCATTAACAAGCGCAATAATGTTGTTTTTCCGCAGCCAATTCGACCGATCACCGCCAGTCGACTGCCTGCAGGAATATCAAGCGAGACGGATTTAATGATCGGCACTGTTTGTTCAGGGAAAGTGATGCCTACGCCTTCAAGCTCATAGTGTCCTTCGGTGTGGTTGCGTTGTAGGTATTGCTTGTCTTCCTCACGCTCAACCGGCATTTGCATAATTCGCTCGATGCCCTCGTACGCCTCTTTAGTTTGACCCCAGCGAGCGATCAAACCTGC
>NZ_LWFI01001582.1:0-1265 GCF_001635735.1 Oleiphilus sp. HI0067 | reverse complement strand
AGCGAAAACCGGCTTGGCTGAATTTATGGATTTTATCGAGACACTCTCGACCCAAATCCACGAACTAAGCCTCAGCACCTTAACGGAAACCGCGGTAAAAGACTCAGGTTTGATGGACTACCACGCCTCCGAGAAAGGTGAAAAAGGACAGGCTCGTAAAGAAAACCTAGAAGAACTGATCGGCTCAACCCACGACTATGAGCCAGAAGATGATGAGCAACCCATCCTTGCTCAATTCATTGCCCAAGCCGCGCTTGATGCTGGCGAACAACAAGCAGCAGAACATGAAGACAGCGTGCAGTTAATGACTTTACACTCCGCGAAAGGACTGGAATTCCCATTGGTATTTATGGCCGGCATGGAAGAAAACCTGTTTCCACATAGTATGTCGATGGAGGAGCCAGGCAGGCTTGAGGAAGAACGCCGCTTAGCCTACGTTGGTGTTACTCGAGCACGAGAAAAGTTGGTGCTAACTTATGCAGAATCTCGACGTTTATATGGCGAAGAGAAGTTCAATCCAATCTCGAGATTTGTACGCGAAATTCCCTCAGAAAATATTCAAGAAGTGCGCCTACGCAATGCTGTATCGCGACCCGTTTCCTTCGGTGGAAATAATGCTGGCTTGTCTGATATTAGTCACCTTGAAGACGCACCTGAATTTCAGTTAGGAGACTTGGTCTCTCATCCAAAATTCGGTTATGGCACCGTTGTTCATTACGAAGGACGAGGCCCGCATGCGCGCATCCAAGTCATGTTTGAAGAGCATGGTAATAAATGGTTAGTGCTTTCCTACGCGAAACTTAGCAAGGTTTAAGGTGACAAATCCTTGTTAAGAGGCTGAAATCAGAATCTAACAATAAAAATCTAGGCGAGTAGATGAACGCGGAAGTTGAACTTTTAGAGCTCTCTCAAATACGTATTCAAGAACTTCAAAGAGAAGTCGCTGAACAAGAGCGTGCCAATCAAAGTAAAGCCAAAGAGTTGATGAACCGCGAGCAGCGTATTCAAGAACGTGAAGCGCTCATTGAACAACGCGAAGCCGTGCAGCAAGCCCAGCAACACGAACGTCGCGTAGCGAAACAACAACGCACCTCGTTAATCGCGCCGCTACTGTTAATCACATGCATTGGTGCGGGTTATCTTGCCTTTGAACAAATTAGCCAGCAGCGCGCATATTTTCAGCAAGTAAAAACAGCAGAGGCACACGTAGATAAACTCACACGTGTACTTAGTCTGACACAAGCACGCATGGTAGACAGTTCTTC
>NZ_LWFI01001581.1:0-801 GCF_001635735.1 Oleiphilus sp. HI0067 | reverse complement strand
TTTTGCGCGTTGGGTAAAACGCTGTAAGCGTAATGCCATATCTGCTGAGCAGTTAGGGCAGCTAATTCACCTACTGCCGTTTGATATGAATGTTGAACCATCGGAGTCTGAACAGATCAATCCTCTCGTGACATTGCAAAAGAGCTATCGTTTTCACGGTGCTTTAGCGGATGTTGCGCGCCTTATTCGTGATGAGCCAGTAGAGGCTTTGCGTCATTTCCTGACAACGAACACTGACGAAGCTATTAGGTACCACTGGGTTGAGGGCAGAGCCCAGCAAGAACTCGGTGCGTTGATGGCTCATTATCAAGACTTTGTAGAGCTCGCTGAAACAAAAGCCTCATTGGCTGAACTGCAAAAATGCTTCGATCAGTTCCAAATTCTTTGTTCAACGAGACAGGGGCCTTTAGGGACGGATCAGCTCAACGAGGCCGTTCACACAAAAGCACAGAGTCGATTTTCATCAAGCCGCACTGGTGTGTATCACGGTATGCCGATTATGTTGGAGCGTAATTATCCAAAACTCGATTTGTACAATGGAGACGTGGGTTTTTATATCGAAAACGTAAATCAAAACCACGAAAGCCAGTTTGTTGCGATGTTTTACCGAGGTGGGGAAGGACGCGACATCACAGTATTGCCCTCGCAGATTGATAAGTACGATCTGGCATATGCGATGACAGTGCATAAAAGTCAGGGCTCAGAATATGATCACGTTGGTGTGTTGCTTGCGCCATATGCGCCAGAGTTACTGACCCGCGCCTTGTTATATACCGCTGTGACGCGTGCGAAGCAGAAATG
>NZ_LWFI01001580.1:0-1350 GCF_001635735.1 Oleiphilus sp. HI0067 | reverse complement strand
ATTGCTGGGTAATCTATTTAAAAGCACATCTAAGGTTGTGACAAAGCAAAATCTATTGGTGTTCTTAAGGCCAACCATTCTTCGTGACAAAGCTTCAACTCGTGCAGTGACGGAGCAGAAGTTTGATCAGCTTTGGCAGTTGAATTTGGAGACGAAAGTTGCGCAAGGCGAAGATGAAGAAGAGCTGCGCGCCAGAGAGAAGCCGACAGTTGAAAGTCTCTATGATGGAAATAGTATCCGATAAGGCTATTTCAGGCATAAAAAAACCGGAGTAATTAAACTCCGGTTTTTTTATGCCTTGATTTTAGTGCAACGTACTAAAAACAAGGAGGCAATATTAACCTAGGTTTTCAGCAACGAAACCCCAGTTTACAAGTGCCCAGAACGCATTCAAATAAGTAGGACGAACATTACGGTAATCGATGTAGTAAGCGTGCTCCCAAAGATCAACTGTTAGAAGTGCAGTTTGACCTTCTGTCATTGGAGTGCCTGCATTTGATGTGTTAACGATCTCCAAAGAACCATCCGCATTTTTAACCAACCAAGTCCAGCTTGAGCCAAAGTTGTTTACGGCTTTGTCGTTAAATGCTGCTTGGAATTCTTCGAAAGATCCAAATGCTTCGTTAATTGCATCAGCAACTTTACCAGTTGGTGCGCCACCGCCATTCGGGCTCAAGCAATTCCAGTAAAACGTGTGGTTCCAGATCTGGGCTGCGTTGTTGAATACAGGACCTGAAGAAGAAGTGATGATTTCTTCAAGTGTTTTTCCTTCGTATTCAGTTCCAGGGATCATGCCGTTTAACTTATCAACGTAAGTCTTGTGGTGTTTGCCGTGGTGGAATTCAAGAGTTTCTTGAGAAATGTGTGGTGCAAGAGCGTCAATTGCGTATGGTAGCGCAGGTAATTCGATTGCCATTAGGCTTCTCCCTAAAATTAAAACACCACCGAGGCGGTGGCTTAGCATTGTTTTCAAAGCTGAAGATCATACCACCTCGGTTCAAATACATCTACGAGGTTGATGGCTGTTCAGATGAGCCTCAATTAGTAGTCATTTGTATAAGTTGGGGTGCCTTTTAGTTTTTCAACTGTAGGCATTGGGGGTAATCAGGGAGAAATTGAACGATATTCTCGACGCGCCATTTTAGCTCTTCATATGAGCTAGCAGTGACGTTGATATGCCCCAATTTTCTGCCTGCTCTCTCTTCTTTATCGTAGAGATGAACTTGAGCATAAGGAAGCTCAAGAATTTTTCGAATATCTCCTTTGTGGGAGATGAGGTTTATCATGCAGGTTGGTGACAAGGCTTCGGTACTTCCGAGTGGCAGGTCGCATATCGCTCTGATGTGATTC
>NZ_LWFI01001579.1:0-732 GCF_001635735.1 Oleiphilus sp. HI0067 | reverse complement strand
TGAGCAGAACGTACTTCTTCAAACTCAGCACTTGGTGACGCATCCGCAGGTTGCAGCAAAACTCGCAACCGGAAAAATAACTTTGCATGCTTGGTATTACGATATTGGCAGTGGCGATGTTAGAGCATACGACGAAAGTTTGGCCAAGTTTGTGTCGGTGGAAGAAAAGTACAAAGATCTAGCAAAAGCAATGATCGTTGAGCAAGATCAATGCGGCTCTAATCACGATTGCTAATGGAAGAATAACTATAGAGCAAAAGCGCTCTGTAAATACAAAAATAATAAGGTAACTATGACTGACTTACCCCAGATTACCCATAAAAGAGCTTGTCATTTGTGCGAGGCCATCTGTGGCTTAGATATTGTTACACAAGGTGATCAGATCCTCAGCATTAAAGGAGATAAAGATGACCCCTTGAGTCGAGGTCACATATGTCCGAAAGCGATTGCGTTGCAAGATTTACATGAAGATCCAGATCGTATTAAAAAACCGATCAAGAGAGTGGATGGCGAGTGGGTAGAAATTCCTTGGGAACAGGCGTTTTCAGAGATCGCTGAGCGAGTCGCGGCGCTTCAAGGTGAACATGGTAACGACAGTCTTGCCGTGTATGCAGGTAACCCAAACGTCCATAACTACGGTAATTTAACGCATGGCAAATTACTCAGAAAGGCATTACAAACTAAGAGTAATTTTTCGGCCACTTCATTAGACCAATTGCCGCATCACTTCGT
>NZ_LWFI01001578.1:0-1311 GCF_001635735.1 Oleiphilus sp. HI0067 | reverse complement strand
CGATGGCCAGTTGATTACCGAGAGCAAATTGGTCGAAACGACTGTAGGCCGTGCTTTGTTGTTTGAAATTCTTCCGAAAGGTTTGCCTTTCTCATTGGTTAACCAGCCAATGGTTAAGAAGGCGATCTCTAAATTGATCAACTTTGCATATCGTAATTGTGGTCTTAAAGACACCGTTATCTTTGCTGACCAATTGATGTACCTAGGTTTCTCTCAGGCGACATACTCTGGCTCATCAATCGGTGTAAATGACTTTGTAATTCCTGATGAGAAAGAAGGGATTATTGATGCAGCGACCGCTGAAGTAAAAGAAATCGAGAATCAATTCGCATCGGGTCTTTTAACGCACGGTGAGAAGTACAACAAGGTTATCGATATTTGGTCGCGTGCTAACGATAAGGTAGCAAAAGCGATGATGGATACCTTAGGTAAAGATGATGTTGTTGACCGTGAAGGTAATACGGTTCAGCAAGATTCGTTTAACTCAGTATTTATGATGGCCGACTCCGGTGCTCGTGGTTCTGCAGCGCAGATTCGTCAGCTAGCAGGTATGCGTGGCTTGATGGCGAAACCAGATGGTTCGATCATCGAGACACCAATTACGGCTAATTTCCGTGAAGGTCTAAACGTACTTCAGTACTTTATCTCAACGCACGGTGCACGTAAGGGTCTTGCCGATACTGCACTGAAAACAGCGAACTCTGGTTACTTAACACGTCGTCTTGTAGATGTTGCTCAAGACCTTGTTGTTACTGAAGATGATTGTGGTACTGAAGAAGGTCTATTGATGACGCCAATGATCGAAGGTGGCGACGTTGTTGTGCCACTTGGTGATCGTGTTCTTGGTCGAATCACTGCGAAGGATGTTTTTGCTCCAGGTAATGACGAAGATGTAGTTATGCCGCGCGGCACTTTCTTGGACGAGAAGCAAATTGATCTTCTTGAATCTGCAGGTGTTGATGAGGTTTGGGTTCGCTCTGCAATTACATGTGATACTCGCCATGGTATTTGTGCGAAGTGTTACGGTCGCGATCTCGCTCGTGGTCACGTCGTTAACCGCGGTGAGGCGGTAGGTGTTATCGCTGCTCAATCGATTGGCGAGCCAGGTACGCAGTTAACGATGCGTACGTTCCACATCGGTGGTGCTGCATCGCGAGCTTCTGCAGTAGACAATATTCAGGTTAAACACGGCGGTTCTGTACGTCTTAATAACATGAAGAGTATTGAACGTACCGATGGCAACTTAGTTGTTACCTCACGTTCTTCTGCACTTTCTGTTGCGGATGAACATGGCCGTGAGCGTGAGTTCTA
>NZ_LWFI01001577.1:0-895 GCF_001635735.1 Oleiphilus sp. HI0067 | reverse complement strand
CCCATCTGGCCCACCGACTAACAATGCAACATTATCGCCACGCATCCGCCAGTTGGTCTAGAGGGCCTAACTTCTGAAAAGTATGTCGTCTTGGGTGATGGGCATATTCGTACATAAGTTATGAATATTTTGTTCGGCGGGAGTTTTGATCCTGTTCATAATGGGCATCTGCGCGTAGCGACCGAGCTTTCAGAGTTGTTCGATGGCGCGCAGGTTTCTTTGATACCGTGTCGGGATCCCGTCCACAAGCCGCGGGCAAATATCGATGCTGAAAGTCGATATAGAATGCTTGTAGCCGCAACTGAAGAATCTCCCAGCCTGGTTGTTTCTCGTATCGAGCTTGATGCAGAGTCAGACAGCTATACGATCAACACTTTGCAAGCTTTAAACTCTAATGAAGGGTTGATATTGGCGGTAGGAACAGACTCTGCGTTGAATATGCCTACTTGGCATCATGCAGAAGTATATAAAGATCTATGTAACGTCGTCGTGTTAGAGCGTCCCGATTACAGTAATGCGCAAATTGAAAACAACCTGAAAAGTTTGGGTTTTTCAATTGTTAGCTCGCCTGATGCGCTAAGATCTGCTAAAACCGGGTTAGCATTGATTGCGCGCGTAACGCAGTTGCAAATCTCTAGCTCAGATATTCGGCAAAGAGTTGCCGAAAACAAAAGCATTCGTTATTTGGTGCCTGATGCAGTGCAAGGCATTATTTGCGATAATGATTTTTATCAAATTTGAACCATTTTTTTGAGGCCAGTCCTTCCCTTTATGCAAGCAGATTCCATTAAAAACGTCGTTGTCGGCGCACTTGAAGATTTAAAAGCTGACAATATCAATATTTTGAACGTCAAAAAACGTACTAGCGTGACCGATTATATGGTGGTTGCCTCTG
>NZ_LWFI01001576.1:0-15096 GCF_001635735.1 Oleiphilus sp. HI0067 | reverse complement strand
AATGAACGTTCCCTGACCAAAGATCTCCGTGTAATAGCGAAGCTAATTGATAAGGCACAATATTATCTAGCCGTAAGCATAATGCCTCAATCGCTTGAAGATCTCCTACGGCCAGAAAATTCAAATCAAATGCTTTCTCTGCAAGCACCATTAATCGCTGCTCAGCAAAAAAATTGAATGGGTCTTTCGTGAGTTTGTTCGACTGAACAGTTCGACCACAATAGTTATCGTTGACGAAACCATATTCATCACGAGTCAATGAATGGATCGCAGCCAACTGAACACCAAGCTGCTCCCAAAAGTCCTTTGCCAATTGATTTGGTCGAATGTATTCCAAAACCAAGTAGCTCTGTCCATAAGCGTATACATCTGGCGTACAAACATTAGAGACACTAGATAAATATGAGAGGCCTTCAGCCTCACATTGAAAAAAGCTTGGTGGAGCCGATGCCATATATTTAATAAACACCGGCGGTTCACTGCGATGTGAACAAACTATATTTGCACAGGTATCGCCACCAAGCACTGTTTGCTCATCTTGCCAGTCGTAGCCTTCGTTAAAAAGCCACTCCTGTAATTCCAAGGGCAACATCGATACCTCAAATATTAATCTTCGATTTTAAGAACCAAGAATGAAGGATTTCCACCTCGAATAACTAGAACCGGAATAGCTTTGTCTTCCGGCAAATCATCAACCAAGTCTTCATAACTATCTAAGTCTTCGAAGCTCTCATTATTCAATTTGGCGATGATGTCACCTTGACGAATACCCGCTTTACTCGCAGCACCTTTTTCGACGCTAACGACTTCAACTCCCGTCATTCCAATTTCATTAACAATCGCGTCATCAAGCTCCTGCACCATCAATCCGAGGCGATCTGCTTTGGGAGCTGTTGCTTTTGCAGGCTTCGCAGTTTTGTCAGCACTGTTTGGCAACTCACCTATTTCAACATCAACGGTTTGTTTTTTGCCATCTCGAATGAGTGTAAGGCTCGCGGTTTCACCAACTTTGGTTCGTCCAACAAAGTGAGGTAACTGAGACGATAAACCTACTTTTTCATCTTCATACTTAACGATGATATCGCCAACCTTTATCCCAGCTTTCTGGGCTGGAGAGCCAGGCACAACCTGTGCAACTAGGGCGCCATGCGGCTTATCCAAACCAAACGACTCCGCTAACTCTTTATTTACCTCTTGAATTAAAACACCCAACCAACCGCGCGAGACATAACCTTGACCACGTAGCTGATCAACGACCTCCATAGCAACGTCCATTGGTATAGCGAAAGACATACCCATGAAACCACCAGAACGCGTATAGATCTGAGAGTTAATACCTACAACTTCCCCATCCATATTGAACAAAGGGCCACCTGAGTTACCCGGATTAATCGCGACATCAGTTTGAATAAATGGAACATAATTCTCGTTGGGTAAGCTTCGGCCCTTAGCGCTCACGATGCCAGCAGTTACCGTGTAATCAAAGCCAAAAGGAGATCCGATGGCGAATACCCACTCGCCTACTTTTAGGTCTTTTGATTTACCCAACTTGGCAGTAGGCAAATCATCAGCATCTACTTTTAGAACCGCTAAATCGGAGCGTTTATCAGAACCAACAAGCTCAGCTGCTAATTCACTTCTGTCATTAAAACGCACATAAATTTCATCAGCACCTTCGACAACATGATTATTCGTCAGAATATAACCATCTTCCGTCACCACAAATCCTGAGCCAGTAGAAGAGCGCTCACGTTCCTGATCTCTCTCTTGATAAGGAGATTGCCCTCCAAAGAAATGGCGAAGAAAGTCCGGTATTTGCTCCATGTCACCTTGAAAGCCCTGCCCGTTATCAGCTCTCGTTTTACTGACGGTGCTGATATTAACGACGACAGGCGCATGCTCTTCAACAAGATCCGTAAAATCTGGAAGACTTCTAGCGTGCGCGTTTAAAACAAAAAAAGACGTTAGAAAAAAAGTAAGAATGTGCACTGTTTGCACGAGGGAATGACGCATAACGACTCCTAACATTAAAGGAACAAAAGGTCTCTTACATTCATATTTAGTGTTGTGTGAATGAGATTCAAATTAACCTTAGGTAAGGCACTATTTTTATAAGAAGGGCCACAACTCAGTTGTGCCCAAAGTATCACTTTGAGGGAAAGCAAGCGCCACCTTCGGCACTAGATAACTGAATCGTGTTCAGCACTGGTACGAAACGGGAGTCATTCTGCATCGACTGACTTTTAACGCGTGCGAAATAAAAGCCCGACAGCAATCCGATTACCCCAGCGAAAATCGAAAAGAGTTCATTCTCTGTTGTTGCGAAAGCTAGTCCTGCAGATGCAAGCATTATGATGAGAGGCACCAAAAACATTAAGACCGATGCGTACAGCAAGCCTTCATCTGGTAAATCTATCGTCACAGTCTGGCCTACCTGTGCATCTAAGGAGTTATCAACCCAAAACTCCATGCTCTTCTCAGAGCCGAGCTTTGAGATCAAGCCTTGACCACAAGAGTTTTCTAACTGACAACTTTGACAAGAACTTCTTCTTTGAGTCTGAATAAGAGCACGCTGATCACGAAGCTCAAGAACTATACCGCGTTCACTTGCCATGCGGCTACTCCATGATCGGCTGAACACCCTCAGCGATGTTCATCGCCGTCATGGGTGGAATTTCACCAACAACCGTCACTGTGTATTCAGAGTCATTAAACTCTAGAGGTTTGATATACATAGTTGTTGCACCAACCTTAGTCGCGCCATTTGGTAACGATGCCTTGCTCTTCAACTCAACAAAAACGGTATAGTTCGCAAGACCATCGGAGTACAACACAACACTACCCGCTTTCTTAGTCGATTCTACTTCCATAAATCCGGGAGGGTGATAATTAGCAGTCCAGTTTAGTCTTTCTGGCCAACGCATATCGTTTTCACTCATCGGCACTTTATGGTGAGAAACAACGCTACTATCCACATCAAATTCAAAATCAGAATCAAACGTTTCGGCAGGCAATTCTAATTGGGAGAATTGAAATAACTCTAATGGTTTGTCTTGAACACCCAAGACCTGTGATTTCAACAACAAACCCGTGTCTTCATCAAGCCATAACGCATAGCTATATCTCTTTGCATCATTGGCCATAATCTTTAATTTAACAGACGATCGATTAACGATCCGTTCATAGCCTTTTTTATGCAGGGTGTAATGCATATGACCAGGAATAAAATTGGCAAATCGATTACTGACAGGATTAGCAAAGTCCGGTTTATCAAGTTCAACTAAGCGCTGCCCCTTGATAAGACACATGACTTGCGTGCCACGACGCAGAATCTCTCCCATATCCCCATCAAGCTGAGTCAAACGCTCTTGCTCTTGTCCGTCTATAAATCGATGCACAACACGCATAGAGCTAGACATGTCACCACGACTAAACATGAAAACCCCACGATAGGATTCATATGTCGAAGCCGTTCGCATTTTATTAATCCAGTGCGCTGCGTCTTGCTCAGCAAACGCTGAGGTACTAACGAGCACTAACACCAGACTGAATAAAATACGTTTTAACATCATATAACCCAGTTAAATACCAACAGAATTAACACTAGCAACACGAATCAAAGGTGCCATTCCAGAAGACACCGTGAGAGCGCTCAATTCAGAATGTCGAAGAAGGTATTGATTAAAGTTTTTCACCTGAGAAGGGTCTAACTCATTCACAACCAAGCCCTGCACAGAATCTCCTTGAGAAGCCACATCACCGAATTCGTTATTCAAACCCAAGGCCAACACAAAACAAGCAGCTATAGCCCCACCATAACGCCAAATTTTGGCACTCTTTTGAGGAACAACCACTTGTTCTGTTTTAGCAGAACCAGAATGCTCTGAAACCTGCTCATCCTCTTCCCTAATCGCCGCAGCGACTGAGGCAGAGATATCGATATCTAGGCTCGTTGCTGAATTAAAATCACCACGCATATCAGCCATCACATCACGTACGGCATGGTAGCGTTTCCAAGTTGCATTGAGTTGCTCAGAGTCCGCCTTGCTTAACACACGCTGAACTTCAATTTCATTCGCTTCATCATCCATTAGGGCTGAAAGCGATTCGCGTAATTTATCGTCCACTTACACTCTCCTAAGAATCAAAATATAACTATTTAGCTTAGTCATATTAAGCTAATTCTCCCTGCGCCTTCTGCATCGCTTTATCGATTGCTTCACGCGCACGGAATATTCGAGAACGGACTGTGCCTACAGGGCAGCCCATCACATTTGCAATTTCTTCGTAACTCAAACCTTCAAACTCACGCAGCGTTAAGGCAACACCTAACTCTTCAGGAAGATTTTTAATCGTGCGGAGTACCAGAGCCTCCAACTGATCTCGATTCAACTGATCTGCTGGGTTCGAAATATCTTGTAAGCTTGCGTGATTACCTTTGACCTCAGCATCGTCAATATCAACATCAACCGATGGCGTCTTGCGCCCCTTAGACGCAAGATAGTTTTTGGCACAATTCACGGCTATCCGAAACAGCCATGTATAGAAGGCACTGTCTGATCTGAAGTTTTTAATGCCACGATACGCCTTGATAAACGTCTCTTGCGCAACATCAGATATTTCATGGTGATCAGACACATATCGAGAAATAATCGCACCGACTCGGCCCTGATACTTCAACACAAGTAGGTCAAACGATGCTTTGTCTCCGTTTTGAGCACGCGCAACAAGCTTCTGATCGACAACGCGTTCAGGATTAGTCGCAAATTGTTGTGTGTGCGTGGGAGCTTGCGTCATGGAATTACAGGGAACGGTTTTGTTCGCTTTATCTATCGGTTGCGGCTGATCTACACTAGGACAATCCGCAGTATTATCCACGGCAACAGCAGAAACACAAACATCGTTTTTAACAATACGCAAAGCGTGCGGCATTTTCCTATCCCTATAGTTATGTACACGCGTTATGACATAAGGTTTGCAAATAAGTTCCAAGCGCGAATAAAATTCTCGCATTGCTATGTTATTCACACACAAAATCTAAGAAATTTTCTATGTCTTCGCCTGATTCTTACGACGTTCTTATTATTGGCAGCGGCGCTGCAGGCCTTAGCGCAGCTCTAAAGCTAGACTCTAGTTTACGTGTCGCGGTCTTGTCTAAAGGCGAAATATCAAGTGGATCGACGCCCTGGGCGCAAGGGGGCATCGCAGCCGTTCTAGATCAGCAAGATAACGAGCAATCACACATTCAAGATACTCTGATCGCTGGGGCAGGTTTGTGTCACCAAGATGCGGTTGAACAGACTGTAAATGGCGGAAAGGTCAGTATTAAATGGCTGAAAGATCAAGGCGTCGACTTTACTCGCGATAGCGATGCAGAAAACCCTAAACACTATCATTTAACAAAAGAAGGCGGACATAGTCATCGCCGCGTCGTGCACGCTGATGATGCAACAGGTCATGCGATATCTAGTGCCTTGTGCCAGCAAACACTTGCAGCTGAGCACATAGATGTATTTACCAATCGCGTTGCGATCGATCTGATTACACATAAAAAGCTCTTTCTACCCGGCAATCGATGTGTCGGTGCTTACGTTCTTAATCGAGAGAATGGTGAAGTTGAACTGTTCCGAGCTCGATTTGTCATCATTGCAACTGGCGGCGCTTCGAAAGCATACCTGTACACCAGTAATCCAGATGGCGCGAGCGGTGATGGTATTGCGATGGCGTGGCGAAGTGGTTGTCGCGTAGCCAACATGGAGTTCAATCAATTCCACCCGACATGCCTATACCACCCACAAGCGAAGACATTTTTGATCACCGAAGCCGTGCGAGGTGAAGGCGGTCACTTGCTCTTGCCAAACGGCGAGCGTTTTATGCATCGCTTTGACGAACGCTTAGAACTCGCACCTCGCGACATCGTAGCGCGAGCTATTGACCATGAGATGAAACGCCTCGGTGCTGACTGCTTATATCTTGATATTAGCCATAAAGACGCAGACTTCATCAAAGCTCATTTTCCAACGATATACGATACCTGCCTTGGATTTGGTATCGACATAACCAAAGAACCCATCCCTATTGTTCCCGCGGCACACTACACATGTGGCGGCGTGATGGTCGATCATCGCGGCAGAAGTGACGTTAACCAGCTTTACGTTCTCGGTGAGGCTTCATTTACTGGTTTACACGGCGCCAACCGAATGGCGAGCAACTCCTTATTGGAGTGCATTGTCTATGGGCATGCAGCAGCAGAAGATATCAACAAGAAAGCGAAATCTATTCCTGAACCACCAGAGGCGCCGGCTTGGGATGAATCACGCGTAATCGACTCTGACGAGGATGTCGTAATCTCGCACAACTGGGACGAACTGCGCCGTTTTATGTGGGACTATGTTGGCATTGTTCGAACAGACAAACGTTTGCAACGTGCAAAGCATCGTGTCGATTTACTGCATCAAGAAATCCTCGATTACTACAGTAATTTCTCGGTAAATAACGACCTTCTAGAATTACGCAACCTAGTAACGGTAGCGGACCTCATTATCTGCTCGGCGATTCAAAGAAAAGAAAGTCGAGGTCTGCATTACACGCTTGACTATCCATCTCTGCAAAGCGAAGCGAACGATACCGTTCTTACGCCAACGAATTTCTCGACGCGAGATTGGTAAGTAAAAATTTGTTAGCTAGCCGCACTTTATCTTGATCAGCATCAAGTCCTCTTGTCGCATTTGAGGTCATGCTTATCTCAAGACACATCGCTTCAATTGCTAGGAGATAAGCATGACAATAGAAAAACACGATCTTGTCCACGAGCTTCCAGAATTCCGTAACGACATCCATGAACTAAAAATGAAAGACGCTCACTTTGCGCGTTTATTCGATGAGTATCATGAGATTGATCGTGAAGTACATCGCATTGAACAAGGCGTCGAAATACCTAGCGATGACTATTTAGAGGAACGCAAAAAGACGCGCCTCAACCTCAAAGATCAATTATTCAACATGCTAAAAGCTCACGCAGCAGCCTAATACCTCAGAAGATCTTAGGGACAGTATAGATCTACTTTATTGGGGAGACCCTGGCAGCAAGGTTTAGCCCCGCTGCTTTTTTTATGTTTTCATTCAGCCTCCTACGCTATTACAGTTCAGTAAATCATCGATTAAATCTTCTCTTTTTTTATTCTATTAAACTAAGCTTGTAGGCATGAATATAAGCGCCAACACCACCTCGACACCTTCATTTACTGGAGCGAAAATCTGGCTCGTCAGTATTTTTTTCATTGCGCTCACTGGCTGCGCATCAACCTCTGTGTTCACGCCCTACCCAAGCCAAGTACAGTCTGCGAAATCGGCGCTCGGTAATAACGCTGAATCAGAATCCGTACTCAAAAACTTAGAGAGTAAAAAAGACACCGCTGATGCCATGCTTTACATGATGGAAAGCTCTCGCGTTGCACAGCTCAGTGAGCAATTTGAGCGAAGTAAAAATAACGCGAATCAGGTGATAAACGCTTTCGAAAAACAAGATTTACAAGCTACAGTTCGACTAAGTGATGTTGGCGCAAAGAGCGGCTCCTTACTGACAAATGAAAACGCAATTCCATACAGCGGTGCTGGATATGAGAGGATATTCATTCATCATCAACAAGCGCTAAATTACTGGGCTCAAAATGACATTGAGGGTGCCAGTGTCGAGTTTCGTAAAGTCGCGCTCGAACAACGTGTATTGAGCGAACGCTATGAAGATGAGATTGCTAAAGCGCATTCAGAAGCCCAACAAAACAACATAGATATCGCGAGTATCAGCCAAAAGTTCTCGGGGTTAGATGAAATCGCGGGATCAGTAAAAAGCTCCTTTTTGAGCCCGTATACCTACTACACATCAGCCGCATTTTGGGAAGCCATTGGCGAGTACAACAATGCATTAATTGATTACAAGCTCGCTTTAGAGATCGTGCCAAACTCTCAGTCTATTCAGGCAGATATTAGACGTGTATCTGCCCAACTCGGAGGATCAAGTTCTGGCGAAACCAATTCACCCAAGGACAACGAAGGCTCTATCGTTATTTTGTATGAACAAGGCTTTATTCCAGAAAGAACTGAATTTGCTCTGAGTATCCCTAATTTTTACGATGGCGGAATCATTAGCGTAGCGTTTCCGTTCTACGCCAATACAGAGTCATGGTCACGCCCTACTCCGCTATCGATAAGAGATGACCAATTTGTAGATTATGGCGAAACATTCCCGCTGACTGACTACGGAACTCTCGCTGTAAAAAATCTGAAAGAACAGCTCCCTAGCCTCATCGTACGTCAGGTACTGAGGGGTTTCGCGAAACATGAGCTACAGAAACAATCGGCAGACAGTGGCGGCGCGCTAGGTCTTTTTGTCGCGAACATCTACAGCATTATTTCTGAACGAGCAGATCTTCGCTCTTGGCTTACTCTTCCCCGATCAGGCCAAGCATTGCGCGTTAATCTTCCATCAGGACAGCGCACCCTTGCGTTCCGTACAAAATCAAAGTCTGTTGAACTCGATGTCGATATTAGAAAAGGAAAAACGAACTTTATCCGTATTGTAAACGTAAACAACCGACTGATTACGCAAGTTCTTCCACTTTAAATAACAGAAAATTTGGAGAGCATTCTATGAGTAAAAAGAACTATCTACTGAGCCTATTTATTGGGTTTAGTTTATTGTCAGGCTGCGCCGTCAATGAAACCGCAAGCGTTAAGATTGATGAATCCAATCAAAAACAGACTATTATTGAGTCGAACAGCGGTTTATTTTCTCAAGATATTACCGTCACTGACACAATCGTCGCGAAAGCAGGAGACCTACTCAAAGTTCAGGTAACAATTAAGAATGACTCTCGTAACGATGCGAAATTCCAATACAAATTCAAATGGCTAGACAAAGATGGATTTGAACTGTCTCTCGATAGCCGTCCATGGCAACCACTCAGTATCACGGCATATGAAAGCAAGAATGTTCAAGCTGTTGCCCCTAACCCAAGTGCTGCCTCATTCAAAATTTTGGTACAGGATTAAATGGAGAAAATCATGTTGAAGAAATTAAACGCTAAACCTCTTTTCCTCGCGACAGCATTACTGGCGACTGGTATTGGCATATCTGGGTGCTCAGAAAAAATTGCGTATGGCGATGCAACCGCAACAGAAACCACGACCATTGGATTCGGCTCGACCGACTTACAATCAATCGCAACAAAAATGGTAGATGACGTTTTAGCCTCACCCTTTGTTGCTGAGGTTTCAAAGCAAGGCCGTCCTGTTGCATTCGTAGATAAAATAAAAAACAAAACCACAGAACACATTGATACCGAATCAATCACCGACTCGATTCAAACTAAACTTCTTCAAAGCGGTAAGTTCCGTTTTGTCGATATGACTGCCGTTGAACAAGTTAAAAAGCAGCTTAACTATCAACAAGAAAGTGGTTTGGTCGATCCAGCTAAAGCAGTAGCTCTAGGCAAACAAACCGGCGCTCAATATATGCTGTACGGAAACTTATCGAGCATTCAAAAACGCAATGACGATAAAAAGGATGTCTATTACAAGTTTACGATGAAGGTGCTAAATCTGGAGACAGCAGAGCTCGAGTGGGCTAGCGAAAAAGAAATCCGCAAAACTGGTGAAAAAACGTTTTTAGCTCTGTAGAATTTCAAACGAAATACTTGCACAAATAAACTAATGATGTGCACGATAAGCATGAGGCGAGATATCTTCTACATGTATCTCGCCTTTCTTTTTATCTACACGATATATCACGCGAAAATGCTGATTTAATCTGTCCGATCGCTCATGAGATAAGCCCCCATGTAGATGCTCCTCGTGCAAGCCATTTTGCGACAGCATGCCTTCTAAGCCCTGATCAATAATAATCTGCTTCCATGCCTGATAATGTTGAACAATTTCGGCGGCAAGCTTCTTAGATTCCTTTTTGACCTTGTGGCTCTCATTAATTTTCCACTTCATATCTCGTTCTATCTTTAATTATCTGCCATCAGCCCTCGGCGAAATCAGTATGGGGGTATAACTGATTAAAAAAATACCATATGCCAAAAACCATGCAATGGCGCTTAAGGTTATAAACGCTTGGTACGTCCCCCCAAAGAACACAGCGCAAGCTCTCAAGATTAAAGAGCCTAGCAATAAGTAAAATACCGTCACCATATAAGGCGGTAAGCATAAAGCTCTACCCGTATGGCCAAGTGAAACACGAGAGATCATCGATAAAATCATCATCCCGAAGCCTCCAATCGCGAACACGTGCATGACAAGACTATTTGGCGAACCAAAAGCAAAGAGCGCAAATCCCAAACACACTAACAGGTAACTCAAATGCAAAGGCCAAATCATTGAATACCCCAAGCTCTCAAAAGGACGCCAGGTCAACCAACGCACAGCATTTAATAGCGCAACAAGCGCACCTATCGCTTGCAGCCAAACCTCGGGGATATCAAAAGCAAACGCCAACACGAAACAAATACTCGAGACTAACGATAAGCGCTCTAACACTGGATAACGCCTTGTTTGTGATCGTTGTAAGCCACGGTCAGTGAAAAAGGGTATTACCCTGCCTCCCATCACGAGGACAACATGCATCATGATGAAAAATACGATTTTTAATACATCCAACGAAAGATGTTGATCATTCATATACAGATACGACTCAACGGCGCATATGCTCGCAAAGACAAACAAAACAACAGGAAAGGCATAGTTACGCGTATTACGACTGATCAACACCATATGCGCGAGCTTTAGCCCACCAGCAGCGAATACAAGACCATCTAATGCCGCAGCGATTGATAAGCTACTTCCAGTGACCCAAAAAAAGCGCGCTGCAATCCAGATCGAGACGAGAACGCCCAACATTGCGCCTTTGAAAGTCTGCTGCCCTGTCCAATTAGCGCACGCAGTCAGCAGAAAGCCCAACATCACAGTCGCTACGAAACCAAACAACATTTCACGGACATGCCAAACAAGCCCTACACGGTCAAAAGCAAAAAAGCCTGCAACCACTGACACCCATAAGGAAAGCGATAAGATTGAATAAGCAGCGGCTAATAAAAAGAACGGCCTAAACGGACTACTCAGAAATGAAGTCATACTCCCCACCTAGAACTCTAAACAATGCCCATGGCGACCAATCGCGAAAACGATATAGCCAATTTTGAATGCTGCAGCAGACACTATAGTCACGATATGACCAATTAATTGAATGACTAAAGAGAACATAGATGCGAACGGATAAGAAACAAGAATACTTAACACTAGAATCAAACCGCTCACAGCCATTACTTTTCCACCAACACTAGAGATTGCAGCGAAGTTTTTCATTTTCATTCCTCAGTTTTGTATCAGCTAGATCTGTTTAATGACTAGCTAGCGAGGAAAATGCCAATTCTTATTTATTTATAAATCAAAAACTTAATATAAAATCAAGAATAAAAATGTCATTTCGACCACAATAAAATGAAGTCTTTTAGACAACATCAAGGTCAATATGACTACAGACACACTTATCTTGGTAAAACTTAATCGTGTGCTCCATGCCATTGCACACAATGACAAGGCAAGCGCATTTCATTGTTTGATTGAAATGGTTGAGGCCATCTTTCCATGCGATGCTGCGGTACTTCTAAGCGGATCAGCAGACAAATTGGAGATCGCCGCCCAAAAAAGCCTGAGAGAAGAAAGCGCACAAACGACCTTTTTTGCTCAAGATCATCCGCGCTTAGATACCATCCTCCAAGGTAGAGACTGGGTTCGCTTTGATGCTAACTCGCCACTACCCGCCCCCTATGACAACCTTGTCGATAGCATTGAAGGAGTCCTCCCTGTGCATGACTGCATGGGTACACCACTTTTTAATATTGATGGCTCGCGCTGGGGAATATTAACGTTCGATACCCTAGTACCCCATGCATTTAATGATCTAGACCCTAACCTATTAAAAGTCGTCACCGAACTTGCAAGCCTTTGCCTTAGCATAGAAATAAGCATCGACACACTTTCGAAGATTCAAGAAACAAACATCAATCCATCGCCTCGCATCATTGACAACAGTACAGGGATGGTAAATTTGCAAAACAACATCTCCGCTATTGCGACAACAGGTCTGAACGTATTAATTCAAGGCGAAAGTGGTACAGGGAAAGAGCTAATCGCCCAATAGATACATCAACAATCGCATCTTAAAGATACAGTGCTCGTGACACTAAACTGCGCTACTCTGCCTTCAGAGCTAACAGAGTCAGAACTGTTTGGACATGAGAAAGGAGCATTCACTGGTGCAGATAAAGCAAAACGGGGAAAGTTCAAGCTCGCTGATAACGGTACGCTGTTTCTCGATGAAATTGGCGAGCTGCCTTTAGCACTGCAAGCCAAGTTACTGCGAGCACTGCAGCAAGGAGAAATTCAACGCCTCGGCTCTAAAACCAGCATACGCGTAAACTGCCGAGTCATTGCGGCAACCAATCGCAACCTTTCAGATGAAGTAGCTAAAGGCCGCTTTAGGGAAGACTTATACCATCGTTTGAACGTCTTCCCTGTTCAATCCCCAGCTCTTAGAGAACGCCATGGTGATATCCCATTGCTTATTGAGTTCTTTACGAAGCAATGGAAAAGCAAAATTGGCATTGATGAAGTCCGGTATTCAGATCAAGCAATGCAAATACTGAATGAATATGCGTCGCCTGGAAACGTGCGAGAGCTTGAAAATATGGTGGCGCGAATCCTTGTAACGGAACAAAGTCGCTCAAACGACAAACAAGTCCTTTACCTTAACGAGCGCAGCATCCCGATCAGCACTGAGCAAACTAATAGCGCGTTCAATAGAACAATCGTAATCTCGAACGAAACGGACTCTCACAATACTGATTAAGGCACTGAGGGCACGACACTATAAGAACAAACCCAAGAGTTTCAGCGCAAGCTAATTAAAGAAGCTCTTTCAAGAAACGATAACAACTGGTCAAAGACAGCAAAACAGCTTGGTGTAGATAGAGCGAATCTAGCCAGACTAGCGAAACGTTTGATGATGAGATAAGTCCGGTTAGCTTATACATAAAACGTGATGCAATCGCTTAACTTATTGAATTACAAACATGCATTTGCAGTGTTATAGTTTTTAATGAATGATCATTGAAGGGATTTACCGATGCTAACTAAACTCAATCAATCAGGTTTACTTATAGCGCTCGCTGTTCTCATATCAGCCTGCCAAGCCCCACAAATGCAGGTTTTGTATGAGCAAAGCCCCAAGTTCGGTAACAACTACAAATCTTTCAAGGTCGTGCACACACATACAGATATTGCCACTGAAGCCGAGAAGCTATTAAACGAAGCCATTGCTAATGTCATGCTTGATAAAGGATATGTAGACGGAGCAGAGCCTGACTTCGTTATTCAATATTCTTTACGCACACAGCAATCTCAACGCCTCGAATTTGATCAAGCCCCAACGCCTGGCGTATTAGGGAGGTTTCCTCCTGCGCACCCACCTCATATGGAAGCAGTATTTGAAGCTCGCATGCTTGTTAACGTGATTGAGTCGAGTTCAGGAGATGTAGTTTGGAAAGCCGCGACAACTGGCGATTTAACACAGGTCAATGTTAAGAAATTTAATGCCGAAAAAGCCAATGCGCGTATGCAAGAGATGTTCGCAGACTTCCCTACACGATTTAACTGGTGGTTTTAAGAACGAGAAATAAACGTTTTCCAAACACCAAGAGGCTCCCATATTTTTTCTAAATCTTGGCGAGCCTCTACCATATCTAACTTCAACACTTGAGTTCGATAACGATACATAAACGCGGAGACGCGCATATTCGCAGCACAATGCACCCATACTTTCTGTCCATCTAGCTCCTGCATTTTTTCAACAAATAATCCAAACTTTCGTTCAGAAGGCTTCACAAAGTTCACTGGGTAGTGGGTATAACTTAAGCCCAGATCAGCGAGTGTGCCATCTTCATCTTTCAGAGAGTTTTCCGCATTAGCAGGTGCAAGGTTGATAACGTGTTCAAAACCAGATTCTTTGATTAAAGCAAACTGTGCCTCGCTAGGTTGACCAGATGTAGTCACTAAGTCTGAGATTGGAAGGTAGTTATAAATATCTTCGAGCGTCTCAGATTTTGCGCTTAGCGGTGTATATTTTCGGATGAGTGAAACAAGATATCCAGCGGTGGTTGTTATTGTTTTTGAAACGCTAGCAACGCTCATTTGTCTACCTCTACAAAAAATAATTCAAAGCGATATTGCTGAAAGCCTGGCGGCAATTTGTCTCGAGTAGCTTCACATCATATGCTGAAGCATTAGCAAAACACAAAAACGCTCTTCAATCTAGATCCACCACTTAAGACCTCTGGAGAACAAAAATGAGATCCTTAAAGCTAATACTTTCCTGCTTTCTATTTGTCAGCTCAACAGCCATGGCGCATAACGGAATGCTTCACATTGAAAGCAATAATGATTTCGCAACAACCCAAGAAAAGTTGCTTGAAACCCTTAAGGAGAAAGGCATGAAAGTCTTTGCGACCATCCGTCACTCTAAAGGAGCAGAAGATGTAGGTGTAACGATCAACCCTACGACATTGATCATTTTTGGAAACCCCAAAGTGGGTGCACCACTGATGGCATGTACGCAGATGGTCGGTATTGATTTACCGCAAAAAGCTTTGATTACACAAGATGAAGAAGGAAAAGTAATGCTCACGTACAACGATCCAGCTTACTTGAAGGAGCGACACGAGATAAGAGGTTGCGATGCCGTATTAGAAAAGGTACGCAAAGCGCTCGCGAACTTTGCAAAAGCGGCTACGAACTAAAATTATAGTTTCTTGGCGATGTAGACTCCGTAGCTATAGAAGTCTTTGAACTTCTCATACATCGCCACCTCCTCTCTTTCAGCAGCAATAATTTCTTTCGCCCCTTCAGAATTTGCATTACGCTCGAGAAAAGCATTATATGAAGCTTGAATCGGACCATAATACCCCTCAAGCCAGCAATGTAAATCCAATGTGAAGTAACCAAGTGGCTGATACCCTGCTCGCTCCAACACCTTCATTT
>NZ_LWFI01001575.1:0-926 GCF_001635735.1 Oleiphilus sp. HI0067 | reverse complement strand
CTGTCTGAATTGCATCAATGTCTTGGTTGCGCATGACTTTGCCAATGTACTGTAATTGGCGTCTTTTGGCTTCCCGTGACGAGATGCGTTTGTAGGTCGTGATGCCTTCTTCTAATTCTTCTGAGATAGGTACTTGTTCAAGGTGGGAAGCTTTTAATTCACAAAGCTGCTTGCCGATTGCTTGTAACGCTTCCATCTCGCGTTTAATTTGGCTACGACTTTTAATGTCTTCGTCGAAATCTTCGTTGTTGCTATCGAATGGGTCGTGCTGACTCATAAAGTACCTGTGATCAAATTTATGCGTAGGCGATTGAGGCTAGGCCTAAAAAGGAGAGGAAGCCTACAACATCAGTGATAGTAGTCAAGATCACGCCACCTGCGAGTGCTGGATCAATGTCGCGCGATTTCAAAAAGTAGGGGAGTACGGTACCTGCTATAGCGGCTACAACGAGATTAATCATTAAGGCTGATGCGATTACGATTCCGATCGTGATGTCTTTGAACCATAGCATTGCGAGGCCTGAAACCACGGCAGCCCATAATGCGCCGTTAATCATGCTCACAGTGAACTCGCGATTGAGTAGCCACTTTAAGTTGCCACTACTGATTTGACCGACTGCCATACCACGTATCACAAGTGTAAGAGTTTGGCTTCCTGCTATGCCGCCCATACTGGCAACGATTGGCATTAGTACAGCCAGTGCCACGACTTTTTCAATAGTACCCTCAAACATGCCAATCACGGCAGAGGCAATAAAGGCGGTGACTAAGTTTATGCCCAGCCAAACAGCGCGCCTTTTGGTTGTTTGCTTCACCGGTGCGAAGGTGTCTTCATCCTCGTCGAGCCCCGCCATACTCATCAATGAGTGATCAGCATCATCCCTAATGACATCAACCACGTCATCAATGGTGATACGCCCAAGCAA
>NZ_LWFI01001574.1:0-811 GCF_001635735.1 Oleiphilus sp. HI0067 | reverse complement strand
CTTGGCTTCAGTTTTAAAATTTCACTACGCCAAACATCCTGACAAACCTCTAAACGCATTGGCTTAAGGTCTTCTTTAAGCTCTTGGTTCGAAGGAACATTCAAAAGCACTGAATTGTCGCGCCCGACCTTTTGACAGAAACCGTGAATCGTATGAATCTCGGCAAGATCGATACTCTGTTCGGCGATTTTTAAAGCCAATAAGCTTTGGTTTAGATTATCCAAGCGGCCAATAATATTGCGCGCTAAAGCGTCAGGAATAAGCGACTCTAATTGCGCAGCATCTATATCTGATCTGCTCTCACTTACTGCTTCACTACTGCCATCACTATCGACTTCCAGCTCATCATAAAACTCAATTAAACGCTCAAGATACTTAATGTACTGAACAATATTCGCCCGCACCCGAACACGGAGTTCTTGTGTCGCGGCATCGGTAAACGTCACTATCAAGATCTGCTCTATCTGATAGTTTTTCTCGAGAATGTAACGCAGAACCAAATTCGACAAGGCATAGGTTTTACCCGTGCCTGCACTCGCTTCAATTAAGGTAAGTCCCTCTAAAGGAAAGGTATTTAGATCTAGTGTTTCTGGCGCTAATGAGTTCATTGGAGTCTCATTCATTATCGATCCTCCTCTACCGTAATACGTTCAACGTCATCATTGGCCGCAATGTCAGAATCATCATCTTTCTTTTTGCTACGAGATTTTTTAACCGGCGCATGACGCAGAATTTGCTGCATCAACACATACTCATCTGGCTCTGGAATAAATTTGCCTAGCTCTGTGTCCTCACTCAACTCACCTAAACG
>NZ_LWFI01001573.1:0-977 GCF_001635735.1 Oleiphilus sp. HI0067 | reverse complement strand
TATCCCATTCAATCAATGTAGGCACAGAGCCAAAGCGCTTGAGCGCCTCTTCATAAAGCTTCCAAACATCGTCATGTACCTGGGCGCCATGTGTATCAAGTAAATGTGTACCCTGGTCTTCAAACCCTGCTAGGTGTAATTCCTTCACGCGATCTGCCGATAGTCGCGCCAAATAATCTTTAGCATCAAACTGATGATTCTGAGCACTCACGTAGATATTGTTGATATCGCACAGCAACAAACAGTCTGCGCGCTCAAGTACTTCGCACAAGAAATCAACTTCACTCAAATAACTGTCTTTAAACTCAAGATAGCTGGAAACATTCTCGATCAGTATTTGGCGACCTAAGTATTCCTGGACTTGCTCAATACGCTCAGCAATATGTTTTGCCGCAAGCTCTGTATAAGGCATTGGAAAAAGATCATGCCCGTGAAGACCTGATGCGCTCGTCCAACATAAATGATCAGAAACAAGTGCTGGCTGAAAACGATCAACAAGCGCTTTGAGTTTTTTTAGATAATCTTGGTTCAAGGGGTCTAAGGAACCCAAAGATAAACCGATACCATGAAAGGTGATGGGAAAGCGTTCTGCTATTTGCGACAGATATTGAAGAGGTAAACCTCCGTCACCCATATAGTTATCTGTTAGCGCTTCAAACCATTGAGGATGATTCTGTCCAGAGAGTATGTCTTGATAATGCTGCGAACGTAGACCAAGACCAAGGCCTTCAAGCGAAGAGAAAGGGGAAGCTGAGTTCATTGCTCTTAGTCCAGTACGCTGCAAAATGTTACTTCACTTTACCGCCAACGATTTTTTTACATGTTCCTTCTGGAACATATACCCACTCTTCTGGGTCACCATCAACCGTTGCTTGACCAGCACAGCTATGCTTGCTCGTACCACAGTCATTCATACCTGCTTTGGCAATACCTTGGCATTTCTCAAAACCTGGCTTTCCTGCAACCGCATCAGACGC
>NZ_LWFI01001572.1:0-996 GCF_001635735.1 Oleiphilus sp. HI0067 | reverse complement strand
AATTTGAAACAGAAGCCGACTATCGTGATGAATACGTCGTCGAGCTAATCGAAGAGAAAGGCTGGATGCTATGGCCACTTATTCGCTATAGCTACGACACGCACAACTATAACTTGAGTGAACCAGCGCCCTCCTCCCCCACGTCTGATAATTGGCTGGGCACAGACGATCAGGCGCGAGACGTATTTGCGCGAGTAATTTATGGCTTTAGGATCTCTGTCTTATTCGGCTTAGCGTTGACAATTTTCTCATCCATCATTGGAGTAGCTGTTGGCGCATTACAAGGATACTACGGCGGAAAAGTCGATCTAATTGGCCAGCGATTCATAGAGATTTGGTCAGGGCTACCAGTACTATTTCTGCTAATCATTCTATCAAGCATGATTGAACCGAGCTTCTGGTGGTTACTTGGAATCATGCTGTTATTCAGCTGGATGGGCTTAGTCGATGTTGTTCGTGCCGAGTTCCTGCGCGCACGTAATCTTGAATATGTTAGAGCGGCTAGAGCCTTAGGCCTGAACAATGCAGGCATTATGTTTCGCCACATACTACCGAATGCGATGGTTGCAACTTTAACCTTTATGCCGTTCATATTGACGGGGTCTATCACAACTCTTACTTCGCTCGATTTCTTAGGATTTGGCCTACCTCCCGGATCTCCTTCACTTGGCGAGCTGATCTCGCAAGGTAAAACAAACCTTCATGCACCTTGGCTTGGAATGACAGCATTCATCGTACTTGCTCTTATGCTCTCATTACTCGTATTTATCGGCGAAGCAGTGCGCGATGCCTTTGATCCGAGAAAGATTTAAACGGAACTCATCATGACTACACCAATTATTTCCGTCCAAGATCTGAGCATCGCTTTTGAACATAACAATGTTCAGCAAACCGTAGTTCACAACGTTAGTTTCGATGTATTCAAAGGAAAGACACTCGCTCTTGTAGGTGAAAGTGGATCTGGTAAATCTGTCAGTACGAATGCGATCATGCAGC
>NZ_LWFI01001571.1:0-795 GCF_001635735.1 Oleiphilus sp. HI0067 | reverse complement strand
TCAACATCGACTGAATGTATCGCTGCGAGCACTTTGCCCATTTGCGAATACGCGTGTGTGCGTTCTTCGTTAGATGCCAGTTTTGGTAATGCAGCATCCCAAAAAATGCGCCCCTCACAATATTCCATCACATAGAACATCGAGCCAATCACTTCGCGATCTTCACACAGGTGATACATCTTAGGCGTCGGCACATCCGTATTTTCTAGCGCTTTATAAACACGATACTCACGGTCTACAGCATGTGCTGACTTCAGCAATTTACCCGGTGGCTGGCGACGCAATACATACTCGCCACTAGCCGCACTCAATTTAAAGGTTGGATTAGATTGGCCACCTGAGAATTTCTCTGCGCTTTTTAAGCCATGGAAACTCTCGATATGCTCACTCAAATAGCGATCAAGAAGCTCAATATCTAAACTATCGACGTCTGACATGCTCGCCTCCTATTTCTTTGCCAGCATGGCGTAGCCAGAGGCTAAGCCGCGACCAAGCTGCATCATGTGCACTTCGTCCGGACCATCAGCCAATCTAATTACACGCGCCATTTGATAGGCTTGCGGCAAGAAGGTGTCTTGGCTTAAACCCATTGCACCGTGGATTTGCATAGAGCGATCAATCACCGTGCAGGCCATTTGAGGTGCAACAATCTTGATCATTGAAATAAGCGCCTTAGCACCTTTATTCCCAACGCGATCCATTTGATCCGCGGCTTTTAGCGTCAACAAACGCGCTTGCTCGATCTCACAGTAAGACTTAGCGATACTCTCGCGCACAGAACCTTGGCGGCTCATC
>NZ_LWFI01001570.1:0-867 GCF_001635735.1 Oleiphilus sp. HI0067 | reverse complement strand
GCAGTTACATATGCTGCTTGAGCGTCATCGTAGTTGCCGCCAGCAATCTGTGCGTCAACTTTCTTGATGTAAGTGCGAACCATAGATCGTTGGCTTGCGTTGCGTTGGCGGCGTACTTCTTGTTGACGCGCGCGTTTCTTTGAAGATGGGGAGTTAGCCACCGTAATGCTCCTAAAATTTCGCGAAAATATTCAAACTAGCTGACTCAAAACTGCGAAATCGCTTACTTTTTGAGCCTGCGTTAAAAAAGGACGCGAGACTATGCCGTTTTAATTACTTAATGTCAAGGCTTCAGTTGGCCTTGAATGTTAAGTGTTGTTGCCTTGTTGAAGAGGAAGGGCTTTGCCTCTCCCGTCAACTTATTAAGTGAACTTCTTTACGCCACCATTTTTCCAATTAATGCCTCGCAAGTGCCCTTATCCATATACTTTGGTACCGGGTAATTTGCATGTGCTTCTTCCAGAGCAAGCTTCGCAATGCGCGGGATGTCTTCTTTTTTAAGGCTATCAAGTGTCTCTGGGATTTCGAACGACTGCAACATGCTACGTACTCTAGCTATAAATTTATCAGCGAGTTGTTTGTTGCTTTCTCTGCCTGTTTTTAAAGCACTAGCTTTTGCAAGTTCAGCAAGCTGAGGAATGATGTCGCTTTTCGAATAGTCCAAGATGTGTGGTAAGACGATCGAATTGGCGAGACCGTGAGGCGTTGAGTATAGAGCGCCAAAGTTATGCGCAATAGCGTGTACATAACCAACACCTGCTTTTGTAAATGCTAGTCCTGCATAATATGACGCCATGGCCATATTTTGGCGTGCCTCAAAGTTTTTTCCGTCATGTACTGCTGTTTCTAAATTTTCCATGATGAGTT
>NZ_LWFI01001569.1:0-770 GCF_001635735.1 Oleiphilus sp. HI0067 | reverse complement strand
AACGTTTGAATATCTCGGTGATGGTTTCGACATTTGTGACTTCTGGCTTTGATTTGAGCCATTGCGAGAACGACTCAACTTGTCTCAAGAATTCTGGTTGGCTAATACCGTTGCTTTCGCCTTGCTCCAGAGAAAAGGCAATATTGTAGATGCCAGTTAAATTGTCAGATGTGAATTCAGTGTCTGCACGGAACTCCACCGATTCCTTGAAGTAGGCGATAAAGTCATCGTTAATTTGATTTAGCGGAATTAAAGCGAACAAAACGACTGTGACAATGCCAGAGCCGATCAAAACGCCATTACGATTGTTGATGATGAAAGAGGCAAGTTTGTCCATACCCTTGCTTTGACGTGCTGCTTGCTTCTTCGTTGAAATTGGCATCACTGACATAAATGCAGGTAGGAAGAATACTGAGAAGAAGAGCGCCGCAATCACGCCCATTGCTACTGTGTTTCCTAGGTCTCTAAAGGGAGGGACTTCAGAGAAGTTCATCGTCATAAAGCCAAGAACAGTCGTTAGACTAGTGATAAATACTGGTTGGAAGTTGATACGAATACTTTCTTGCATCGCACTATGCTTTGGCATGCCTTGACGTAAGTTGTAGAGAAATGTGACGAGTATATGCACGCTGTCGGCAACGGCCATCGTGGTGATGATGACTGGCGCACTTGTTGTTGGGCCGGTAAGCACCCAACCTAGATGACCGAATAGCCCCATCGCTGTCAACGCAGAGAGAATGATGACAAGAATCGTCGCGACGGTTCCCGTG
>NZ_LWFI01001568.1:0-1824 GCF_001635735.1 Oleiphilus sp. HI0067 | reverse complement strand
CGTATGTGCGTAAAAAGTCAGATGGTGCTGACAGCAATGGTGTTGTAGGTAATAAAGGTGATGTAAAGGTGATGAATCCCGATGGGACGTACCGATATGTTGCACCGGCAGATTTGACACCAGAGGATTGGGATAGTTTGCCTGTTGGTCTTGCTTTACGTACCCGAACCCAACTTAAAGAGTTGGATTTCGGGTCTGTTGATCTAGTTCATTCATCTGGGCAGTCAGCTACCTTATTGCATGGTTTAAAATTGCAGAATGTTGATATCACGAGTGATATCACAATGACTCCGTTAGATTAACGTCTGACTTACATTGCACCGCTAAAATTTTCCTCGTTATAATTCTCATCCTTATTCCTTGATGAGATATCTAATGCACCTTTCAAATTTAATTTCAGTGCTTGCAGATGGTGAGTTTCACTCTGGTTCAGAGTTAGGTGAGCGTTTTGGTGTCAGTCGTACGGCAATTTGGAAGGCTCTTGAGGGGCTTGAGGGTCTGGGCCTTGATTATGAAAGTCATCGTGGCAAGGGGTACCGTCTTCTTTCGCCGATAGATTTGCTGGATAAAAGTAAGATCTTAAATTTTGTGTCTGATAGTCATCATGCAGACGCTCAGATTGAAGTCGTGGATACCTGTGCCTCCACTAATACTGACGTCCATTCGATTTCGGCCAATCTTCCTTATCGTGTTTTATTTTCTGAGCAGCAGAGTGCTGGGCGTGGCCGACGTGGCCGAGATTGGGTGAGTCCTTTTGGACAGAATCTATATTTCAGCGTGTGCTTCGAATGGTTTAAAGGGCCTGCGGCGCTTCAAGGTCTGAGTATTGTTGTTGGGATTGCATTGGCGCAAGTGTTGAAAGGATTGAATGTCACTGATGTTGGTTTGAAATGGCCGAATGATATTTGGATTAGTGACAAGAAAGCGGCAGGAATATTGATTGAGCTATCCGGCGAGGCTACCGGTAGCTGGCTGGTAACCATTGGTATAGGAATGAATGTGAGCATGAGTGAACGTCAGGCAAGTCAAATTGATCAGCCTTGGACTGCGATCGCTCAGCATGTAGACGTTGAAAGAAATGAATTGGCGGGTCGGTTATTGGAGAGCCTGCTGAATAATATGTCGATTTTTAGAGAAAAAGGGTTTGAGGCATATGTCGATGAGTATGGAAAGTTTGATGCGCTAAAAAATCGTTCAGTGAAAGTGATTGGGCCTGATGTAGAGGGCGTTGCTTTAGGTGTTGATTTGCAGGGCGGATTGCAGTTAAAGGTAGATGATGGAGTGAAGGTGTTTCATTCAGGTGAAGTGAGTGTGCGTCCAATATGATTCTGCAATTAGACGTTGGGAATACTAGAGCTAAATGGCGAGTGTTTGATGGTGATAGGGTATTTGGTCGCGGCGCAGAGTTGCAAGAGGATCTGTTAGATGTGCTATGCCAACAGTTGCCAAATGATGAGGATCTCTCGGTTCAGGTAACTTCGGTTGCCGGTAATCGATCGCTCGAAGATCTCATTAATTCATTAAAGTGCCGTTTTAATGTGTCTTCTATATATATAGCTCGCTCCGTAAAGCGTATGGGTGAAGTCGAATTTGGCTATAAAATTCCAGAGCATCAAGGTGTCGATCGATGTCTTGCGATGCTTGCGGCTTACTCAANGTGCTTATCGGACTATAAGGGCGTCGTGGTTGTCGATGCCGGANGTGCTTTAACTGTTGATGTTGTGAACTGTGATGGGAAGCAGGTCGATGGGTATATTGCGCCAGGCTACTCTATGCTCCGAAATTCTCTGTTAGGGCAGACCTCAAAAATTGAAGATGGCTATG
>NZ_LWFI01001567.1:0-867 GCF_001635735.1 Oleiphilus sp. HI0067 | reverse complement strand
TGGTTATATCGTTAATGCCTATATATACAAACCCAGTGGACATCGTTTACTAGATAGTTCAGCGTTAGATGCAATTAGAGCTGTACCTCGCTACGAAGTTCCGGATAATCCCGTTATCACAGAACGCCATTACACTAACCTCCGTTTTTATTATTCGTCAATTAAACAAGAAACGGAATTAATGCCATTTGAAGTAGCTGAACAGAATTAGTTTCTATTAAGGAGTGTGCGTGACACAAGCCACCGCCCAAGTAATCGAGCGTAACGAAGATCTTTTTCCTAACGAAAGTAGTTATTTATTTATTGAGCCACCATCAGAGCCAACAAATAATGTTTTTGCGTTACACGATGTTGTGACGTTCAACTACAGAACCTATAAAGCTTTCGAAGAGTTTGATAAAGAAAATATTGTCTTTGGTATCCCTGAAAGTAGCGATCGTTATGACGGTATTATTTTGTTTATGCCAAAGTCAAAATCTGAGTTGGAGTTGTATTTAGATCTGGCAGCAAGCGTACTAGCAGATCATGGCAAACTGTATCTGTTAGGCGAAAAGAAAAGCGGTATTGCGAGCGGCGCAAAGCGACTCGCGGCTCGTTCAAAAGAGTGCGTAAAAATCGATTCAGCCAAACACTGTCAGCTGTGGGAAGCGTCCGGCGTATCGGCTACTAATGCATTCGATATACAAGATTATTTTGAAGTTTTCGATTTTCAGCTCGATCCCGAGAATAAACTCAAACTCGCTGCACTACCTGGTGTCTTCGCGAGTGGGCGGTTAGATGAGGGAACAGCTTTGTTGCTTGAGCAGGATATTCGTCGCTTAAAAGGACGGACCTTAGACTTCGGTTGTGGGTGCGGCGTAATTAGCG
>NZ_LWFI01001566.1:0-1175 GCF_001635735.1 Oleiphilus sp. HI0067 | reverse complement strand
TGAATTGGCAAAACAGGAAGGCCAAATCATCTTATTTATCGATGAAATTCATACCATGGTGGGCGCTGGCAAGGGCGAGGGTTCGATGGACGCAGGTAATATGCTCAAACCAGCTTTATCACGTGGTGAATTGCACTGTGTCGGCGCGACAACCTTGGATGAATATCGCGAGTACATTGAAAAAGATGCAGCGCTTGAACGCCGTTTCCAAAAGGTGGTGGTCGATGAGCCGACCGTTGAGGATACGATCGCGATTCTAAGGGGATTAAAAGATCGGTATGAAGTGCATCATGGCGTTGAAATTACTAACGCTGCGATTATCGCTGCAGGTAAGTTGTCTCATCGTTATATCAGTGACCGACAATTGCCAGACAAAGCTATTGATCTAGTAGATGAGGCTGCGAGCCAAATTCGTATGGAGATGGATTCGAAGCCAGAGTCCTTAGATAAGTTAGAGCGTCGACTCATTCAGCTCAAAATTGAACGAGAAGCTTTAAAGAAAGAAAAGGATGAAGGTTCAAAGAAATCCTTGTTAGAACTTAACAAACGTATTGAGACTGTCGAAAAAGAATTTGCCGATCTTGAAGAAGTTTGGACGTCAGAAAAAGCTGCCTTGCAAGGTTCGCAGCAAGTGAAAAGTCAGCTAGAGCAGGCGCGTGTTGAGCTTGATACAGCGCGTCGTAACGGTGATTTAGGACTTATGTCGGAACTGCAATATGGCAAAATTCCGGAGTTAGAGCGTCAGTTAGACATGGCGAGCCAGGCGGAGATGGTTGGTATGACCTTGTTACGTAACCGCGTGACAGAGGAAGAGATCGCCGAGACGGTTTCGAAATGGACAGGGATTCCTGTTTCGAAAATGCTAGAAGGCGAGAAAGAAAAGCTATTACGTATGGAAGATGCTTTGCATGAGCGCGTGATAGGGCAGCAAGAAGCGGTTAATGCGGTTGCTGATGCGGTACGTCGTTCTCGCGCAGGTTTGTCTGATCCGAATCGACCGAATGGTTCTTTCCTATTCCTTGGGCCAACAGGCGTGGGTAAGACTGAGTTGTGCAAGTCTTTGGCAAACTTCTTGTTTGATACTGAAGAAGCAATGGTTCGTATCGATATGTCTGAGTTTATGGAGAAGCACTCGGTCGCGCGATTAATCGGTGCTCCTCCTGGTTACGTGGGCT
>NZ_LWFI01001565.1:0-16322 GCF_001635735.1 Oleiphilus sp. HI0067 | reverse complement strand
GCGCTGAATCTAGACACCGACTTTGATTTCCATTCTTCAGATGAAGGATTGTCAGGCAAGGCATCATTTTCATCGTCCCTCGCAGAGCTGCAAACAAAAGCTTTTGCATATCTTGCCAAAGATTTTACCTCACGAGCCGAGGGAGCCATTAGCTATGAAATTAATGGTCAACTATCTCTTGATAAAGCGCAGAATTTGACGCTTGAATTAACGAACACAAATGTCGTTTTAGAGAATGTCACCTTGAATATTGATCCCTTCATTATTCGAGAAAGCTCTTTAAACATCTCAACATCTGAGCTGTCATTGGGCCGCTCATCCGAAGGCGTATTGAACTCAAATGGCATCGTTAGCCTAGAGGGCGAAGACTTAGAACTCGGCCCCAGCAATAACAAGGACATACTTATTGCTATTAACGCACTAAGCATTCCAAGCATTGACTATGAACTAAAAGACTCGGCGCTAAGCATAGGACAAATTGCGTCTATTACCGTAAGAAAACTACTCGCTTCTAAAGTGATTCAAACCAACGAGAACGAACAAAAGATAGATCCCACACCTCTGCTTACACTTAATTCGATTCATGTTGATCAACTTTACCTAAACCCAAATAACCTGAGTATTGAGACAATCGAGCTCGAGGGGCTAAACGCCAATGTATTTGTCGATGCAGAGCAGAATGTCTCTAACCTTGTAACAGTTCATCAAGAAGCCCACGAGCAAGTTGAAAAAGCAGATGCAGAAAAGGCAGATGTGCAAAATGAAGTAGCTGAACAAGAACAAATTCAAGAACCAAACGCGCAATCAGTTGAGCAGCCAGCAGAACAAGAAGCCTTTGGTTTTTCTTTATCCAAATTTGCCCTGAAAGATCAGGGGATGGTGAACTTTATCTATGAAGGGGTAACACCATCATTTAAACAGAGCTTAAATATCGACAAACTCACTCTGGCAAAACTTGATAGCACAACGCCAGACAGCTTTGCTCAGCTTCATGCTATGTTCACAGCTGGCCAATACACATCAGCAGAAATCAAAAGCGAACTTGCTCCGTTTAAGGACAAAACCAATCTCAGCTTAGAAATGAATCTCAAAGAGTTTTCACTTCCTAAGATCTCGCCATTTATCCGGACTGCTGCAGGTTTTGATATGTCTGCAGGGCAACTCGACTCAGAAACAAAAGTCTCTGTTGTAGATGACGAAATTGACGGCACGGTCGACCTTCATATTCGCGGTTTAGAAATCGATAACGCCGGCGATGTTCACTCTGGCAGCATTGCAGAGCAAACATTCATTCCATTGAATCTGGCGCTTAGCTCTTTAGAAGATAGTAACGGACGCATTGAGCTGGACATCCCTCTCAAAGGCAACGTCAACAACCCCGACTTTGGTTTAAATGGTTTTATTAATTTAGTCGCACAGCGTGCCGCACTTGCCGCTTCGCAAAGCTATTTAATTAACACCTTTGTGCCTTACGCAAATATCGTAACCCTCACTACCATCGCAGGAAGTTACGCCTTAAAACCTCGCGTAGAACCTTTATATTTTGATGAAGGCGAAGTTGAATTAGACGAAGAGCAAAAAGCCTTTGCAGACAAGCTGGATGCTTTACTTAACGACAAAGAAGACATCCATATTGGAATATGCGGGTTTGCTCTGTCAGACGAAGATGACGAAAACCCAAAAGCACTTGCGAATCAGCGAGCAGAGAATCTCAAACAATATTTAGTCAACGAAAAGAAACTTGCCTCATCGAGGATTTTGATTTGTAAATCGAAGGTTGATACCCGAGAGGATGCTAAAGCGAGAGTTGAGTTTACTTTTTAGTTTTACGTTATTAGTTGGTCGGCGGCGACCGAAGTCTTTGGTTTTTTTCAGGTTTCGACCTAAGGGTCGAGTTAAGGGCTTAGCCTGAGCTGCACCTAGGGCAACTTACCCTTTCAAGACAAACAGTTTCTGTATTAATTAATTTATTACTCGATTTTCTTACTACTATTCTTGTCGGCTGCGGCCGACAGCGCCTTAAGACCTTTGACGCCAAAGGTCTTAAGAATCTAAACGCGCCCAAGCTCTCGAGGCCTTCGGCTTCACTCAAACTCTTGTTTCAATCGGCGCTGCGGGACTCGCCTTCGGCTCAAACAGTCCTCGCGTATTTCCGATTGTAACGATCAAGTTTTCGTCTCTCGTGACGGGGGATTGTTGCAAGACCAAGACTTTGTTTGTTTCCCAGATTTATCGAAGCGGTATCTGCCTTTTCGTAGGATGAGTGACGCCAGTTAAAAATGGAGTAAGCGAGGACTGTTCGACGACTGCGAAGCGGGCTAGACAAGGTGAATTGCAAAGCAAGAGAAGGTGGCCTGGGCCATCCGCAGCGCCATTTTTAACCAGTCACGAATGTACCCGCAGGGCCGAAGAGCAGGTACGCATTTCTTTGGTTCTTTCTTGTGCGAGCAAGAAAGAACATAAAACGATTATAAACGATAAATTTCAGATCAATAAAAGCTTAAGAAAATAAGAATTCACCAAATCAAAACCGGAAAAAAACCAATTTTTTAACCCTTGTAAGGGGGATTACGCCCTCCGGACGATGTGACTACGCCCCCTACGCCCCTAAAATGAGAACCATCAAAAGGCGTTACAGAAAAGATTCAGGCCCTTTTCTATAAAGCCTTTCATCTTCTTAAAGATTTAAAAGTTTCTACGCCCGCTGTCGAATAGGCCTCGACAGCGGGCTTTTTATTTTCCGACGTTCTATTTCTTTGTTTGCTGCCCCTATCGCGCTTCTCGCTCTAGATAAAACTGCTTTGCTTTCGCGCCTTTTTTCATCAACGCAGGCTTAAGTGCTCTGCGAATTCCCGGAAATAAATATCCAAAGGTCGTGAGAATCGCTGAAGAACCGGGTATCGAACGTTCGCGCTTTCCGTCTTGCGCACAAGCCAATACTGCCTCGGCAATTTCAGCTGCGGTACTCATAGGTTGAGAAAAAACCAGATCAGGCACTTCTTCGATATGCCCCATAATAAATCCTGTGTCAATCGGCCCTGGCGAAACCAAAGAAACAGTCACAGCAGTTTCATTCAATTCTTCTGCTAGCGCTAATGAGAAGGCTCGAAGTGCAAATTTACTGCATGAGTAAGTCGCTTCTCCTTCTAAGGGAATGCGCCCTGCTAGCGAAGCAACATTCACCACTGCCGCACTAGGTGCTTTGAGTAAATATGGCAAAGCTAATTTCGTGAGGCGAATAGGTCCTTTAAGATTGATATCAATAGTCTGATCCATTTCGTCTAAACCTGCTTCGGCGACATCTCCTCGGCCATGAAAACCAGCATTGTTTACCAACACATCAATACGTCCGAATTCGGCAACGCTCTGTTCAATTAAACTTTCACAGTCCTCACGCTTAGCAACATCGGTTGGTACAGCAATCGCTCCATTGCCGAGCTCTTTAGCCAAAGACTTGATGGTGTCTTTGGAGCGAGCAGCAAGCACGACCTTAGCGCCCTGCTTGGCGAATTGACGTGCACACTCCTCCCCTACACCTGCTGACGCGCCTGTGACGATAACTACCTGATCCTGAAATTGCATGATGAACCTCGCTTGATTTGTTCTTATTAGACCCAAAGTAAGCTCGGATGGGCTAATTAGTCTTCGCTATAAGGAAGCTTTTGGATTTGTTTTGATACTAACGAAGTGGGGGTTAGAGTGCCAGCCAATCCCCCATCCAGGATGACGAGCATTAAGCTTTATTCAAGATTATTGCCAAAGACTGAGCGGGCGGAGCGAACGAATCAAAGTAAATTGCGAAGTAAGAGAGAGTAGCCTGGACATAGTTAAGGGTCTTGTCATTACAAGCCCCTTAACAAGGCCATCAGGACGAAACTGAAAGATCCGGCCAAAAAGCCCTCTTCCTTGAGGGCACATCCGTGTAACTCATACCTGATTAAGAACCAATAATTCCGCCGTCCTTGCGGGTAATCACTAAGGTACAGTCACGTGGTATTAACCCACTACCTGTTGGCGCAGGGAAGTTCGTAGAACTTGGATCACCATTTCCTGGGTGCTGTATGTTTACGAAAGCAGTTCGACGATCAGGCGTTAGAGTAAAGCCTGTAATTTCATCACTATTTACTCCAACCAAAAGACGTTTTGGCTGAGGAATTTCCCCATCATCGAGGTCCTTAGTTGTATCAAAGATTGTCAACTGATCCTGCAAACCTTGTGGCTGACCTCCATCTGTGCCGATAAATAAACGACCATCTTCATCCGCATATGCTGCATCTGGAGATGAGAATGCAATCTCTTCATTCACAGTATCTGAAGCAAGAATATAAATATCCCAAGAGAAACTACCGGAACCATTGTCCGTCGTACGAATAATATGGCCATTAGAGTTTGGTGCTTCAGGGTTTGCCGCGTTTGGTTCAGTTCGACGAGAGTTATTAGTGAGCGTCCAGAAGACCTCTCCATTTTTGCCTATCGTCGTCCACTCTGGACGATCCATAGGCGTTGCACCAACAATATCTGCCGCAATGCGCGTGTTGATTAACAACTCAGCCATATCATTAAAACGAGCCGCTAGAGCTGGAACATCCATAGACAATTCTAACCAGTCCCCAGAGCCATCCTCGTTAAAACGAGCAACATACAAAGTACCTTCGTCTAGCGGGCTCTTGCCATCAGCAATTGCATGTTCCCATGCCATCGATGACTCAAACTTGTAGCAATAATCGAAGCGTTGGTCATCGCCCATGTAACAAGCAACGCGACCGTCATCTAGCTCTTTAATCGCAATAGCTTCGTGCTTGAAACGACCAAGTGCAGTGCGCTTAACAGGTTTTTGCGTGCCATCGAATGGATCGATCTCAACAATCCAACCAAAGCGATTTGCCTCATTCACGTAGTCTTCGTCATTCAAATCAAAACGCTTATCAAATGCGTACCATGCATAACCAAAACCAAATTGATTAAAACCATAACGCGCTCGTTCTTCTGTTGGTGTCACTTCACTGATAGAGCCAAAGTAACCATTGAAGTTTTCTTCACAAGTCAGATACGTACCCCATGGCGTGTACCCGGCACCACAGTTGTTCACAGTGCCAAGTGCAATATTACCTGCTGGGTTTTGTAATAATGGAGAATCCGCCGCTGGCCCAGAGAACTGCACTGGCGTATTAACGGTAATACGGCGCGTATTTTTGCTTTTAACTGTGCGCCATTGGCCTCTCCAATTGCGCTTAATCTTCAAGACAGAAACGCCATGTATATTCTGCGACAAACGCACATCTTCCAAGTTCTCTGGAAGATCTTTCCCTAATGCGTGCGTATTCGTTCCGTACTCGTGATTAATACACAGCATTCCCGCATCGTTACGCATAGGGTAATGCTTTCCGTAACGGCTCGCTCGTTTGAAATCCATTGGGAAGAACCACATACCATCGTGACCAAGACCTGTCTGAAGTGCTGCTTCTTTTGAACTTGGACGTGAATTAGGGTCACCCTCATAGGCTGATGTAGCACCTGGTTCGATCGGTGTACCCCAAGGAATCAAAACTTGATACTCATAGTCTTTTGAAATCGTAGGCATCGTTGTATCAATAACATCCGCGATTTCTACTGGTCTAAAGCCGACCAATTCTTGGTTTTTCTTTGGTTTTTGCCAGCCCCAACCGGCTTGTGCAGCTGGCGCCAAAAATGCTGCAGTAGAACCAGCAAGCGTACCAGCAACAACTTTTCGACGACTCACATATGCATCAAGAACTGAAGCAAACGGACGGTTGTCAGATGGATTTGAAGAAAGATCATCAGGATCTTGGAAACCTGCTACTACGTTTTCAATGTTATTTTCTTGTGTCATATCGATAGCTCCTAGCTGATTAACAAACCTCAGATTCGAGAGATTTGATCAACACACTAAAACCGATGAATGACACTTAAGTGGCAATTGTTTTAAGCTTTTTTGTCAGTTTTATTTCTACAGATGTCACATCAACGCAAAGCCAATTTTGTTTACCTAACGTATATCTTGACGCAAAGCAAAGGAGTAGAAATGACGAACGCGACTGGGTTAGTTTGGTTAAGTGAAGATCTCAGATTACACGACAATCCCTTGATTGAACGTGCGGCAAATGAGTGCCAAGAACTTATATTTTGTTATTTCGTAGATCCAAGCGAACTGAAAAGAGACATATATGGCTGCCAGCCGCTGGGCATTCATCGGCGCCAATTCTTGGCCGAATCACTGCTCATTATGCATGACCGTTTGAAAGAGCTTGGTCAAACGCTAAATGTTTTCTTAGCTAGACCAATTCCTTCGATCGAGTCTATCTGCTCCAATCTTCCAATTACTCACGTGTATCGCTCAACACCCGTCGCGTTTAATGAATCGCAATCGTGGGCACAGCTAAAATCCATGCTGCCTGATGTGAATATGATTAGCGTAGAGACACGGTGTCTATTTAGTGCAGCAGAAATCGAATTTCAGGCAGATAGTTTTCCGGCGACCTTCAGTAAATTCAGACGTTTGGCCGAGCGATTAAACGTCCGAGTTCCTAATGGTGAGATTCGATCGTTACCACCAAGCCTATCGCTGCTGGCCTTCAATTTTGATCGATTGATTCTCGACCCTTGGGTGTTGAACAAACAGCCGATTGCGCGAGGCGGGGAAGATGCTGCACTCGATCACTTGCATGACTATTTTTCTAGCAAGGCTGCAAACACATACAAGCAAACAAGAAACGCCTTCGATGGTTGGGAGAACTCATCGAAATGGTCGTTCTGGCTAGCCAATGGCACCTTATCCGTTAAACAAGCAGCGCAAGCACTCAAAGAATTCCAAGTTGTTCATGGTGAAAATGAAGATAACGGGTGGCTGATGTTCGAGTTGCTGTGGCGGGAATACTTTCAATGGTATGCACGCGCCTTCAACAAGCGCGTGTTTTTAGTCGATGGTTTATTCGATCAAGAGAAACGAAAGCTTAGAGGCACTTTTTATCCTCAACGCTTCAAGCAATGGTGCGCAGGCAATACACCCTATCCAATCGTCAACGCCTGTATGCGGCAACTAAACGCGACGGGATACATGAGCAATCGTGGGAGACAAATTGTCGCATCCGCGTTAATAAATGAATTGGGTTTAGATTGGCGATGTGGCGCGTCTTACTTCGAGCAACAACTGATCGATTACGATCCCGCTTCAAACTGGGGGAATTGGCAATATATTGCGGGCGTTGGTGCTGATCCAAGAGGAGGCCGCCAGTTCAACTTAAAAAAACAAACGCAAATGTATGATCCCAATGGAGAGTTCATAGCGAAATGGACGGATAGCGATGAGAATCATCGATTGGATTATACCGATGCTGCGGATTGGCCTATTTTATGATTTGTTTCGGTTTTGGCCAAAAAGCCACTTCTGCATTTGGTTCTGCCTTACAAAATCTTTCGTTGATTCGAGATTAATCGCTTCTAATCTTTTTATGTTCTTTCTTGCTCGCACAAGAAAGAACCAAAGAAATGCGTACCTGCTCTTCGGCCCTGCGGGTACATTCGTGACTGGATAAAATAAACAGGAATTCGTCGAGGATTGTTTGAGCCGAAGGCGAGTCCCGCAGACGCTGTTTATTTTTGAGCAACGAATGACCCCAAAGGGCATGTCAGTGGGGCTGATTAGGATTGTTAAGGGGCTTGTCAGCACAAGTCCCTTAACTCGACCTTTAGGTCGAAACCTAAAAATGCAGAGGCGCTGTCGGCCGCCGCCGACAAGAATAGTAGTAAGAAAATCGAATAATAAATTAACTACACAGAACTACTATTACAGAAGCTATTTATATACAGGGAGAAAATGCCTAAGCCGGGGCTTAGGATAAGCCCTTAACTCAACCTTTAGGTCAAAACCTAGAGAAGCCTAGCCAAAGAAATCAAACTCAAAATAGTTGGCTATTAGGACAAAACCTAAAACTCAACCAACTACCATTCCCCTATATTCTCCATGCTCACCCATGGTTCTTGAGGCTCTAGCGAACCACCTTTTTGAAGCAATTCAACACTAATTCCGTCAGGTGAGCGAATGAAAGCCATATGGCCATCACGAGGTGGACGATTAATGGTCACTCCCATATCCGCTAGGTGCTGACAGGTCGCGTAAATATCATCGACACGATACGCCACGTGTCCAAAGTTTCGACCACCGCTGTATTCTTCTGGGTCCCAGTTATAGGTTAGCTCTAGCTCTGGAGCTTTGACTGCATGCGCTCGTTCTTCATCATCGGGAGCCGCTAAATAAATCAGTGTAAAGCGCCCTGCTTCGCTCTCATAACGACGCATTTCGATGAGCCCAAGACCATCACAGAAGAATTTCAGTGACGCATCGACATCACTTACACGAATCATGGTATGAAGAAATTGCATCATAGCTCCTTAACTTGATTGATAACGAATTTGAATAGGAAGAGTACTAAAAAGAGGTAAAGAGACAAGTTTTGTTTTGTAAGAAATCCAATAAAAAAGGCAGAGTAAAACTACTCTGCCTTTCACGTTCACTCGATCTTGCCTGCGGCTATTTTAGCTTGTAGTAAGTTGGTACAAGACTAGATAAATCGTTGATTGATGCAACACGCTTAAATACGGGACTATCTAAGTCTTTATCAGGGAAGAACCCGAGCATAATCTCAAGCTCACCACCTTCTGATAATTTGTTTATCCAATCCCCTTCTAACACACCTGCATTTTTTGCTTGAATACGATCAAAAGGAATCAAATCACCACCGTTTACACGAATACCAATACCAGCAAGATTCTCATCAATGTCTGAAGAGCTGTTCACTTCAAGCTTTTCTGAGGTCAGAGTTAGCCATACTTGAGAATAAAAATCGCCATCACCCATTTGCATAGTAGGCGTTTTTAAAACAAGCGCACCCTGTTCCTGATAACTGGTACCTAAAGACCACAATTTTAGACGCACCGGAAGATCTTTTTTACTCACATTCAATGCGTTCTTTGTAAGATCTTTCTTTGGTTTTTCAGCTTTTACAGGAACCTTAGCTTTAGCAACCTTTTCTTGAAGTTTAGGTTTAGACTTCGGCTCAGGCTTCGCTTTTTGTTCTGGCTTATAAGCTTGCTTTTGCTGATCTGCAACAACAGGTACATCAACAGGTTTCTCTTCGGTTTTCTGTTCTGCACTAGATTCAGCATCTTCTTTCACTGCTGCAGATACGGTGTCGGCTGACGGATTTTTACTGGCCGAAGGCTCTTTATCTGCTGAAGGCTCTTTATTAACTGCAAGCTCTTTATCTGCTGTAGGCTCTAATTCAACTGGGTTTGAATTCGCAGCCTGCTGCTCAGCGCTCGCTGGGTTTGATTCTGTTTGCTCCGCAGGTGGAGCATCAATATTTTCATCCACGGCAGGGTTACTTGCACAGCCGATCATGGTCAAGGCTGATAACACGATTACGGGCAAGCCTGAGCTAAGTGGTTTAATTAAGTTCATGGGACACTCTCGTCTTAAAGCTCATTTATTTTTGTCTTACTTTAATTTGAGTGTAGCGTGCGATCAGAAAGTAACCAGACAATCCGTCATATCAAACGTCAACGCTTGTAAAAAGCTAGAAACTTGCGAGATACCTAAGCCTTTGAAAATGGGGTAAGAGTACTTTTACTCTGCCCCCCCGATATTGAGATAGCTAGGCGTTTGAGTCGCTGATGGGGTTCATCATCCACACACAATATTTTTGGTAGGTTCTCATCCATGATTTATCATGCCCTCAATCGCTCTGCCTGCTCTTTCCACTCAGGCAATTTATCTGCAATACAAAGAGAGCTCACAACCTCCTCATGAATATCACGGCCTCTCGCGAGATGTCGAGCGATATGAATAATGATGGGCAATGTGGAACAAGAGCTGATACTTTGTTCATATTGACGACCAATCAATACCGCATTAAAAATCTCAGCAGAAAAACCCCACATGAGTAACAAATAGGCACCAATCTGAGCATCCGCAAGACCAAACATTTCAAGTTCAATTTGTTCGATTTCAGCCTCATTGGCATAAGCAATTTTGTCAAGATAGTCTTGCGCTTTGTCGGGGAAGGCTTGTAGTAAAGCGCCCTGTCCTAAATCACTTAATAGACCAGCAAGCTTCGCTTCAGAGACTAAGCTTTCGTCTATGGTTTCAGCTACTTCTGCCGCCATTTTACTGATCACAAAACTTTCTTTGGTGACCTTATCAACATTCAAAAATGGCGAGCTCGTTGCCAAGAAATAGGTTTCAGCGAACAAGACAAATTCACTGACCATTTCGACGCCTAAACGCACGACAGCGGCTTGCACATCTGTGGTTTCACCACCTCTTGAAAATAAGGCCGAATTGGTGACTTGCAGTACTTTCGTTGTCAGTGCGGCATCTTCACTGATCACTTTAGCAACGTCTTCAAGGTCAGCGCGTTGTTGAATGAAGGTTTGAATTTGGGCATAGACACGAGGAGGACTAGGTAGCGAACTAATGCCGCAAATAAGTGTGCGCATTTCACGACTTGGCATCGACTCAAGTGCATTTTCAATCAAGCTAAGAATGTGCAGCAAAGCATCACGGTCGAAGGGCTTATCTAACCATCGATGAGAAATAAAACTGCTTCGCAACGCGGCCGCTTGATCGGCTTGCCCAGACAGAACAATACGCACTGTATCAGGGTAGCTCGTCTCGATTTTTGACAGTAACTCTTCGCCATCCATGCCGGGCATACGCATGTCTGAGACAAGGATGTCATAAGGTTCATCTGCAAAAAGACCGAGTGCTTTTTGTCCAGAATCGGCTGTATCAATCTCCCAATCAGAATCAAATAGAGCGCGCTGGATGCCGTCTAATATCATTTGCTCGTCATCGACAAATAAAATGCGCATCGCAAGCGTTCCTAGTTAAATCGTTTCTCTTTTTCGACCTCTTGAAGCACCTGCAACAAGTAGGTGGGATCACAAGGTTTATCGAGCCAACGGTGCGCCAATTCACCATCTGCAACACCTAAACTTTGATCAGCATGACCAGACATAATGATGCGTGTAATCTCCGGATCTAGTTCTTTAACCTCTCGCAAAAGTCGATCTCCTGTCATTGCGGGCATTGCCATGTCGGTCACCACTACATCAAAATGACGCTTACCCAATTTAATCAATGCTTCGGGTCCACTTAGGGCGTAATCGATATACCAATCTGAATCTCGCAAATTGCGCTCTAATGCGCTGATAATCATCCGTTCGTCATCTACAAATAGAATATCCATCGTTTCAATCTCACCTTTGAGCACTCATTAATAAGAGCTTATATTTCAGACTCTTGTTCGTCTTGTGTGGTGGGTAACGTCGGAATGAATGTCGTTCCCTCACCTTCTTTTGATTTGATATCAATCGATCCTCGATGCTTTTCAACAATCACCGAATACACAATATTGAGGCCTTACCCTGTTCCTTTGCCAACAACCTTAGTCGTAAAAAATGGTTCAAAAACTTTTTCTTGGTTTTCTTTTGAAATTCCGCAGCCATTGTCTGTCACTTTTAGCGTTAAGACTTTTCCTTCTGTTTTTGCAGACACGAGGATACGCCCAAGCCCTGCACTGTTTTCTTTTACTCGTCGCTCTTCAATGGCATGCGCTGCATTCACCACTAAATTCAAAATAACCTGATTAAACTCATCGAGAATCAAAGAAATAGGGCCGACATGCGGGTCAACATCCAAGTCTAAATCCGCGACATACTTCCACTCATTTCGGCAAATAGTGATGGTTGATTCCAAGGCTTCTAGCAAATCCACTTGTGAGAATTCACCGTCACTTGCATGTGAAAAAGATTTCATTGCGCGAACGATTTTCGTGACACGGCCTAAGCCTTCTGCCGACTGATCAATCGACTTTGGAATTTCTTCGCGAATAAAGTCGAACTTGGCTTTTTTGAGCATTTTTTCGAGCTCTTGGACTTGTTCCTTGCTGTTGTCATCACAACAATTCGCGACCACTTGCCGATACATCTCAGTCGCCTGCATGACATGCCCAACCGCTTTTTTCAAAAAGCTCATATTGTCGGAGACATATTGGATTGGCGTATTAATCTCGTGTGCGATACCGGCGGCAAGTTGACCGATAGACTCAAGTTTTTGCGCTTGTCTCAGTTGTTGCTCCATCTGCGTCCGTACCGTGATATCGCGAATCATCGAAACGTAATGGATACTCTCATCGAAGTACAAACGCGAAAAAACCGCCTCATAATAACGTGGGCCATCATCGTTGTAGGTCGAAAACTCGAGCGTTAAACCACTGACGCCTTTTGCGAGATTTGAATGCTCCCAGTCTTGGAGCTCTTCGAGACTACCAATCTCAGGCATCAATTGAACGATATGCTTTTGTTCTAAGGGGCTGTGCTGCGCGCCAAAAAGGCGCTGAGCAGACACGTTATATGTCGTAACATTCCCATCACTATCCAAAACGAGCAAGGCATCAGCCAAGGCACTAATAACCGCATTCTCACGCTGTTCCGAAGCCATGGCTGCTTTTTGAGCTTGATCCAACTTCGTGCCGAGCATAAAAACGATGATCAAGGCTGTTAAGAACAGCAAGACATCGACAATCACAATCCAAGATAGCAAAGTGTGTTCGTGATCTGAATGGTCTGGGATGACGATAGAAGGATCGAGATAAAACTCGGTTGCGAGCATAGCGGTATAATGCATCCCCGAGACGGACAAACCGATCAGTACAGAGGCGACAAGTCGTTTTAACGTTGCACTACTCGTCTCATCGTTTTGCCAAACCCGCACATAAAGCGCCAAAAGCGCAAATACGTAAGCCATCACTATCGACAGAACAAACCACGTTGGGTCATAACGAAGAACCAAGTCCTCGTAATGCATGGCTTCCATACCAAGGTAATGCATGGCGCCAATGCCCAAGGCCAAGCATAGAGCCCCGACCTGCATAGAACGCAGATCGAAGCGACGAGCTGCATATAACCTCAGATAAAAGTAAGCACCAATACAAGCGGGTAGAACAGAGATAATTGTGATCACGACGCTCATGTGCATGTGATACGGCAGCTGAAACGCATACATTCCCGTAAAATGCATGGACCAAACACCTAAGCCCATTGTTCCAGAGGCTAGCGCTAGCCAAGCTGCACCTTTGTTATGGCTATGATCTGAGTCGGCATTATCTCGCCACAAACGCTCGACGATCATTAGCATCGCAAACGCTGCTGTTGCCGCAATAATCAACGAGAACAGTACGACTGAATAATCGTAGCTCCCCTCTGTTAGTACAAAACCCTTCTGCGAAAGGTCTTTAAACCGCCACACGCCGCTTTATCCTCAAGCAACAATTTGGCATGAATATAGTCGACAATCTGAGTTTTTCTTGCCTAGACAAAAGACCGCGGCAAGGCCTATTATCGACACAAGCGATATAGCAAAGCTGACGTCATTTATCGGAGCACATTTCTATGGCACGACAATCACCGTTCGAAACTGCCTATATCAACGATCCTAAAATGGAACGTTGCTTTCAGCGTATTTTTGTTAAACAGAGACGATTTTGTTCACCTGATACTGGCAAACCCGAAGTCAGTAAATTACCGAGTTTTATCCTGATTGAAGGAGGATTTATGATCCTCCATGAAGAGGCTTTTCAAGAAGATCTCAAAGATGCGTGGAAGTCTTATGATCAAAGCGGTGATGATGACGAAAAACCCTAGAATAAACCACAGAATTCAAAAACCATACCTCCCGTATTTTGTTTATTATTTACACAAAAAAGCCGAACTTTAGACTATAGTTATTAGATGTTTTCATAATTGAAACTTAGCTAGGCGGTTCGTGTGGCCGCCGGTTACGGAGGAAATATCTACGTGTTTACCGTTGTATCTATCTCTGGCCCCATTTTTTATGTCGACAAGTTCGGACAGCACGTCCAACTAAGAATCGGAGACAAAGTTTCAGAAGACACTCTTCTAAACAGCCCTGACGGAAATCAGGTAGTGCTTCGTTCCCCTGCTGGCGATACCCTGAGCTTTATCGTCAAAGAGCCGCAACTAGTCAGCCATTTTTCCAACACGCTACCTGATCAATCACCAGATCAATTTGATCCTTCAATCAATTCCTCAGACAGCAGCATTAGCACGAGTATTCGTGCAGACGCCAAAGAATCATCTCAGAAAGTAGATATAGAAAACAAAGAAGACACGAAAAACGCGCAAGCTCAATCAGATGGACATCACCACGATACACCGGCAGTTGTCGCAAGAACCAACTTAGAGATCGACAACCATACAGACACATCTGTTTTCTCATCAAGAAGTCTCGCTTCATTCGGCTCCGAACAAGACGATGCCCTAAGCAACACAATCAACGCGCAACACAATCAATTACTAGCAAATTCTTCTGTACACCAAGATCTGCCTATTTCAATTACTGGAGTTTTTGATGGTTCAGTAAGCGAAGACAACCAAGTTTCTGCAAGCGGCCAACTTTCAATTGCTGGCGGCCCAGGCTCTTTCGCTTCGCAAAGTTACCAAGGTCAATACGGTACTCTAACTATCGCACCATCAGGTCAATGGGAGTATCGCCTGAATTCTGGTGCAACAAACGTCGATGCACTGACTGACGGACAACTGGTTTCAGAGCACTTCGACATTCACGCACAAAACGCAGGTGGTGTTGATTTTGCACATGGCTTAGATATCGAAATTACTGGCACAAATGATACCGCCCAAATTACCGATGCAAAGGTCGGAGATGTCACAGAAGATTCGCAACTTAACTCGCGTGGCCAGTTAACAATTAGCGACAAGGATGCCGGAGAAGATCACTTCAGCGCTGGAGATATTCAAGGCGCTTACGGCACACTCCACCTTCAGCAAGATGGAAGCTGGACATACAGCCTCGAGAATCAGCATCCTGATATCCAGGCAATGAACGCGGGCAGCATGATGACAGACACACTCATTGTGCATGCAGCTGATGGCGAGCCTCATCGAATTAATATCCAAATTAACGGCACAAATGATACAGCTGTCATCGGCGGTACAGACTCAAGCAATGTCACTGAAGAGAGCGTCTTACAAGCACAGGGACAGCTTACTATTCAAGATATCGACACTGGCGAGTCCTACTTTCAAGATGGAGACCTGCAAGGCCAATATGGCACCCTACATCTTCAAAAAGATGGTTCTTGGACCTATGACCTTAATAATCAAAACCCGACGGTACAAGCTCTAGGTCAAGGTAAACAGACTACCGACACCATTACCGTAACATCCGCCGACGGCACTAATCATGAAGTAAGAATCACCGTTCAAGGCACAAATGACGTTGCAGTTGTTACTGACTCAGGCGGCCACGGTGTAAAGGAGGACACTAACGTTCAAGGCAATGATCTTGTTGCGACGGGCCAGCTAGCCGTTACAGATACTGATAGTGGCGAAGCCTTCTTCCAAAAAGAAGCGATCACGGGTCAATATGGCACCTTCGCGATCGATAAAGATGGTAGTTGGCAGTTTACAGCAGACAATACTCAAACCGCCATTCAGAGCCTTGCAGCCGGACAACACATCACCGACTCTGCGACAGTGACGACCGCCGATGGCACCAAGCACGACATTGTGGTGACCATAACCGGTACCACAGATCATCCACGAATACACATTCATCCTGCCGATGCGATCGGCACAACAATTGAAGATCAAACCCCCTCTTCGAGCGGCACCCTTTCGGCAATCGCGGTTGACCAGACTACTTTATTGACCTGGTCACTTGACCACACCTCAGGAAAGTACGGATCAATATCAATCGATCCTCAAACCGGTCAATGGAGCTATGATTTAGGACAAGGGACAAGCAATCAGGCGCAACTTACGCAAGCCTTGCATGAAGGTGAAAAACACATCGAAATGTTTGTGGCGACCGTTACCGATTCACACGGTACAACCAGCACACAGGCTATCATCGTCCATGTTCAAGGCACCAATGATGCTCCAGTTTTAAATACGATTACCGCTCAAACAGCCACCGAGGGTGATAGCACTAAGACCACAGGTGTGCTTACCGGTTCGGATATTGATACGAATGACCAACTTACCTTTAGTGCACCGAATGTAGATGGTTTTGTACTAAAGCAAGATGGTAGCTATAGCTTCGACCCAAACCACGGTAGTTATAACCATTTGACGCAAGGCGATGTACAAACCATCACCATCCCTGTGACAGTAACTGACCTAGCTGGCGCGACTGATACCAAGAATCTTGTCATCACCCTAACGGGCACAAATGACGCGCCGGTATTACAGCAAATCCAAGC
>NZ_LWFI01001564.1:0-1028 GCF_001635735.1 Oleiphilus sp. HI0067 | reverse complement strand
AGGTATGCCGCTCAACATCATGCCTTTGTATGCAACGGTATCGGATAAATCGACGGTCTTGTTATCGACGTTTAGCTTAATCCCGCCAAATAGTTGCACGTTTAAACCCGTAGCTGTCACGACAATATCTGTTTTGAGTGTTTCGCCTGATGCTAGCTCTATACCTTCCTCGTTAAAGCACTTAATGGTGTCGGTTTTAACTGAAGCTTTGCCTTCACTGATTGCATTAAATAAGTCTCCGTCAGGCACCGCACATAAGCGTTGATCCCAAGGGTTATATGGAGGATTAAAATGTTGGTCGACAGGGTAGTTCTTTGGCAGCAGGCTCTTATTGCTATGATGAATAATCTTACGTGCGAACTTAGGAAAACGTTGGCACAAACGCCAAATCAGACGCGAAATATTAATGTTTTTATTTCGCGTTAGTTTATACGCAAGGCGTTTAGGGAGCAGTGCGCGAAGTACGTTAGCAATCGGGTCGCTTTGCGGCATGCTCATCACATAAGTCGGCGTGCGCTGAAGCATAGTGATATGTTTTGTCTTATCCGCCATCGCAGGTAACAGCGTCACGGCTGTTGCACCACTGCCAATTATCACCACATTTTTACCTTGGTAATCGAGATCTTCCGGCCAATGTTGAGGGTGAATCACTTGCCCCTTAAAGTTTTCTATTTCCGGAAATTCTGGCGTATAGCCTTTATCGTAGTTGTAGTATCCAGCGGCGCTAAACAACCAGTTACAGGTAACTTCTTCGATGGTTTTGACGTGGCCGTTGCTATGTTCTATTTGCACAGTCCAGCACTGTTCTTGTGAGCTCCAATTGGCGCTTAATACTTTTCGACCGTAGCGAATATGTTGGTCGATTTTATTTTCGGATGCCGTTTCACGAATGTATTTGAGAATATCCTGACCATCAGCAATGACTTTTTTATCTTCCCAAGGTTTGAACTCATATCCAAAGGTGAATAAATCAGAATCAGAACGAATGCCTGGATACTTAAACAAGTCCCATGTGCCGCCAGACCGTT
>NZ_LWFI01001563.1:0-685 GCF_001635735.1 Oleiphilus sp. HI0067 | reverse complement strand
CGCATCCTAGAGCCAAAATTTGAGACTGATAGTATTATGCAGCTCGCGCCAGAGCGAATGACGCTTTCTTATCAAGAGGGCCCGCGCGATGCAGAAACCTTAATGGCCGACGGAAAAAACGTGTATCTACTCAGTAAACGAGAAGACAACAACCTTCTTTATCGTTTTGAGTTTAAGGGCAATTCGTCGCTGACTGCAGAATCCATTGGCAAGATCGCGATAAAAAACATTACGGCTGGAGACATCCGAAATGGTGAGATCGCCCTACGCACTTACCCGCAGATTTATTTTTGGCCCGTAAGTGATTTGAGTGTTGAAGAACGCTTACTCACGATTCCACCACAATTATTAGACACAAGTCCTGAACCACAGGCTGAAGCCATTGCCTTTACGCAGGAAGGCGATTTGATATCGATCTCTGAAAAACCGTTCTTCGTTTCTCAGCTCATTAATTTTTATAAGAGAACTAAAAGCGATGAGTATGAGTAAATAACCCTAAGCAAATTCTAAGCACCCTATCTAAAAGCGAATAACAATAATGAACCTATCCAATCCAAATTTACTGCTCATCACTGGCGCCATCTGTATGCTCATGTCTCTTGGCTTAGCATGGCTTTCCTCGCTGATTCTTTATGCCAAGATGAGCTCACTGAAAAAGATCTTCCCTGCGACCCATCAGCTCATT
>NZ_LWFI01001562.1:0-991 GCF_001635735.1 Oleiphilus sp. HI0067 | reverse complement strand
ATTTGCTCGATCCATTGAATCAGCCAAACGAGTCGATCCTGCAAATAGTCATCCGCCCATGACTCAGCCAAATCGCTGACTGTTTTTTTACGCTTAACGGCCGCACCAAGCCCTTCAATCATAGTTTTTTGCTGACCCCAAGCGTCTTGCTCAATAAATCGCATCGCTGTAACTGGCTCGCCATTCGAGATACTCAAGCATGAATGAACAACATCAGAATCTGCAGCAGGCAAACTCTGCATTAACCACGATAAAGCATCTTCATGTGAGGGCGGCTGGATGTTTAAGATCTGGCAACGAGAACGAATAGTTGCCAATACAGCTTCTTGACGCTGCGCAACGAGAAATATAATCGTATCGCCTGCTGGTTCTTCAAGCGTTTTTAGTAAGGCGTTTGAACCGGCGATATTTAAGTCTTCGACCGGATTGATCACCGCAACCTTATGTCCGCCACGCATGCTAGACTCGCTAACGAAATCAACCAAGCTTCTCACCTGAGAAATTTTAATTTGCTTTGCGTCCTCTTCTAGCTCAAGAGACATAAAGTCGTTGTGGCTCCCTGCCTCCATCAAATGACAAGCTTTGCACTGTCCGCAGGGATAACCAGAAGCAGGCGATTCACACAGCAATGCCCTAGCTAGAGTATGCGCAAGCACATCGACACCTAAGCCTTCTCCGCCTGATAACATAACCGCATGAGGTAATGCGTCTCTTTTTTCTAAATCTGAGATTGTCTCGACCAACTCAGCATGCCAAGGCATGATATTCATAATTCACTACTCTAAAGACAGATCCGCATTGTATAGTTTTTTGTGCAGCTCGCGAGTACGAATGGCAAGATATTTTTTTATATATGTCGGCAAAGCATCACTCACACGCTTATAAAAATTGATCGGCGTTTCACCGCGCAAACGCTCGACGCGAAAAACTCGCAACACTAACAAACAACGCAAATAGCGACGTTCAACGCGAGTTAAACTTCTCGAATATC
>NZ_LWFI01001561.1:0-792 GCF_001635735.1 Oleiphilus sp. HI0067 | reverse complement strand
TTCAGGTCTCGCACCTCGCCATGCATATATTGATTGATCGTCGTCCCCGACGACTGTTAGCGCCTCTCGCTCCTGCACCAACATACGAACAAGATCATACTGAGCGAGATTGGTATCTTGATACTCATCAACCAACAAGTATCGAATTTTCTGCCGCCATTTTTGTAATACATCAGCCTCATTTTTAAATAACAAAACGGGCAATAAAATTAAGTCATCAAAATCTAAAGCGTTATAGGCTTTCAAATAGCGCTCATATAGAACATAGGCTTGGGCAGCTTGCAGATCTTCTGGTGTTTTTGCTTTGCTCACCGCAACTTGAGGTGTCCACATTACATTTTTCCAGTTAGAAATTTGCATCTGGACAAGATTGAGAACATCGCTGTTTTCCTCACCTTCTTTCATGAGGATGTCTCGCAACAAGGTTTTTGCATCTTCGCTATCGAAAATAGAAAACCCTGGTTTATAGCCTAAGCGCTCGTGCTCAGTTCGAATGATATTGAGACCGAGGTTGTGAAAAGTGGAAATATTTAAGCCACGCGCATCTGGGCCCGAAATCAGCTGACTAACCCGCTCTTTCATTTCCCTCGCGGCTTTATTGGTAAAGGTAACCGCTGCGATATTCCTGCCTTTAATACCGCACTCGTTAACGAGATAAGCAATCTTGCGCGTAATTACACTCGTTTTACCACTCCCTGCACCAGCTAATACGAGCAAAGGCCCGCCAACATATTTAACGGCTTCACTCTGTTTTGGATTCAGGGTACTCCCCACAACTGACCTCAATAAACA
>NZ_LWFI01001560.1:0-900 GCF_001635735.1 Oleiphilus sp. HI0067 | reverse complement strand
TTAGCGCGTTGAACGACAAAAAGTCGGCCCGAAGGGTAAGCGAAGCGCATCATCTATTGTTTAAAGTGCAATGCATGGAGTTAGACAGAAGCGGACGTTCGATCCACGCAAAGTTCAATAAGTCCTTTGATTAAGCAATTTTTGATTAGCGTCTCTGCTCTTCGAGGTCTTAGCGTTCCGAGACTAGAATATCTAGATAGGCTTAATCTAAGAAGCTAGTGAATATTCGCGGCAAGGCAATACGAAAAAATAATGGTTAGTGACTATAAGAGAACCATATTTACCGTTAGCATACATCCGCATTCAGTATATGCATTTTTGTTTCAAGGAATTTCATGGACGAGCAGACGTTAAATGGTTTAACTGCGGCTTATGCAGCTGCCCCATCTCAAGAACTAGCAAAGATCATCGCTTTGGCTTACGCCGATAAAGGTGATATCGAGTTAGCAGAGTCCTTTTTTAAAGATCAATCTATGGTTTTGTCCGACGAGGAGGCCACTAAATTAGTAGATTGCTTTGTACGGCATAATGATCTAACCAGTCTAATAAAAATTTCTGAAGGAATTGATGTAGGTTCTTTGCTCCATATAGTAAATAAACTTAAGAATGAGGAGTGTCTCGATGAAGCGAAAGCAGTTTATGTTTCAGGGAAAATAAGGGATGCTTCAATTCGCTCGCAATCTCTCGATAAGTTTTTTGGAATTACAGAAGAGAAGGTCAAACTAAAAGTTGTCGAAAAATTAGACTTTGGCTCAGTTACTGAGCTGGCCCGACATCGAGAAGATTCTACTACGTTTGAGGATGTGGTTGGGCTCAGCCAAGTAAAAAAACAAGTTCACAAGAAAATTATTTTACCCTTTCAGAAACCTTCTTTGTTCCAGCGTTTCAAGAAGAAGGTGG
>NZ_LWFI01001559.1:0-1008 GCF_001635735.1 Oleiphilus sp. HI0067 | reverse complement strand
TCATCCTTTTAAAGAAATCTAAAGGAGCTAGGCCTGAGCCCAGCCCCTCGTTATTAACCGGTTAGTTCAAACCTGGCGAATAAACATTAGGCTTCTTCATTCTCGACGACAGTCGGTTTCTTTCCTTCGATCAGACGGTTAACCAAAGATGAGATCGTATCACTCTTATCTGCGAGGCCATCAACGGCTTTACCAATTGATAGGGATTTCGCAAAATTGTTAAAGAAGTGATCTTCTCCACCCACGATATCGATCTTCGCTTTCTGTAGAGCAACAGCTAAGACTTCTGCATTTTCACGAGCGATGTCTTTACCAGCATCAATTGCCGCCAACGCTTCTTTCAGAGCTGTCTCTAGGCTCATACGGAATTCTTCATGCTCTCGTGCGTCTTCGCTCATTGTGTTCATTGCTTCGAACTTATCTACTAAGCCATCTGCTTCAGCCTTGAATTGCTCTCGGGTCACTTCAGCACCTGCCAAGCCAAGTTCCCGCGCAGCTTTCGCTTCAGCATCACCTTGTGCAGCAGTAACGTCTGCTTCTGCTTTACCTGTACCCAACAATGCATCAGCTTCAGCATCACCTTTAGCACGTATAACAGTCGCCTCTGCCACACCCTCTTTCTCAAGAGCTACTGCTTTTGCTTCCTGAACCTTAGCGTCCGCCAATCCAGGGGCTGCGCGCTCTGCCTGCGTACCTTCTGCTAGCTTTTTCTTCGCGTCGGCTTCTTTAGCTGCAGCCTCAAGCTCAGCTTGAGCAATAGTCGTAATCTCAACAGATTTATGTTTTGCAGATAACTCTTCTGCTTCTGCAGCCTTAACTTGTTTAACCTTGTCCTCTTCAGCTTTAGCTTCTGCTGCTAACACTTGAGTTTGCTTAGCGCGGTCCGCTTCAGATACTTCGCGAACTTCCTTGATCCTTTCTTCTTCGATCGCAACAGTTTTATCAACTGCTACACGCTCACGAATAACATTTGCGATTTCTTTCTTCTCAATTTCAACAGCTTTCTCA
>NZ_LWFI01001558.1:0-1082 GCF_001635735.1 Oleiphilus sp. HI0067 | reverse complement strand
TGTATGGCTCTGGCGGACGGTAAGCTCTGATTTCAGCAGCGACCTGACCAAGCTGTTGTTTATCAACGCCTTTAAGTACGATTTCAGTTTGTGAAGGCGCTTCAGCCTTAACACCTGATGGCAATTCGTACTCAACTGGGTGTGAGAAGCCCAAGTTTAAGTTCAATTTTTGACCTTGAACCTGAACACGGTAACCAACACCAATAAGCTGTAATTTTTTCTCGAAACCAGCAGTCACACCTACAACCATGTTGTTAACAAGTGCACGCGTTGTTCCTGACATCGCTCGAGAGAATTTGCTGCCATTTTTTGCAGCAAAAGTAAGTACTGAACCATCTTGAGTAATTTCTACAGCAGGGTTCACTTCCATAGAAAGTGTGCCTTTACCGCCTTTAACTTCAAGTTGGCCGTCAGCAAGCTTAACTTCAACACCAGAAGGAAGCTCAACTGGACTATTAGCAACTCTAGACATGCAAACCTCCCTTAGAATACTGTACAGATAACTTCGCCGCCGATACCCGCTTTACGAGCAGCACGGTCAGTCATCACGCCTTGAGAAGTAGAAACAATCGCAACACCTAGGCCGCCACGTACGCTCGGCAATTCAGCCGACGCTTTGTACTGACGAAGACCTGGGCGACTTGCGCGCTTGATCTCTTCGATTACAGGGCGTCCTTCAAAGTATCTAAGTTCTACAGAAACTTCTGCCTTAGTACCTTCAGTAACGGAGTAGTTTGCAATAAAACCTTCAGTCTTAAGAACTTCAAGAACAGAAAGCTTCATCTTTGAAGATGGCATAGAAACAACTTCTTTCTCAGCCATTTGTGCGTTACGAATACGCGTAAACATATCCGCAAGCGTATCTTGCATACTCATCGTATGTTCTCCTGTCATTTTAGTTGTGCAGCGCTACATAGATGTAGCGCTTACCAACACACCAAATATGTTGTGCTTACCAGCTAGCCTTTTTAAGGCCCGGCACATTACCAGCCATTCCTTCTTCACGCAACTTAATACGTGAAAGCTTGAACTTACGGTAAACGCCATGTGGACGTCCAGTAACCTGACAACGGTTACGAAGA
>NZ_LWFI01001557.1:0-1687 GCF_001635735.1 Oleiphilus sp. HI0067 | reverse complement strand
TATTAACACCCATTGGCTTGGAGAGAAAATAGAAAGTCATATCGATGCGGTTTGGCGTAACCAACTCAATATTCAATTATTCAATGAAGCCTCACTGCTAGAAACGGCTGGAGGCATCCGTAACGCCCTCTCTTTTTTAAATTCAGAGGCCGATACGCCATTTCTGCTGATCAATGGTGATGTCTACACAGAAGCGCCTCTCACGTCTTTATTAGAAAACAAGATCGGTAAAGAGATAAAAGCGCACATCCTTCTGTGCGAAAACCCGGAGCACAATACTAAGGGTGATTTCGGAATCGATAGCACTAACAGCAAACAGATACTCGCCACGCTCATCGCGCCTCTATCACATACTTATTCCGGTATTGGCCTATACCGGCCAAGCATGTTTAAAAATCTGCCTGAAGGAAAAGCGCCCTTGGGACCAATGCTTAAAGAGCTAGCGCAATCTCATCAACTGCAGGCATCAACATTAGATGGGTACTGGCTAGATGTTGGTACACCAAGTCGTCTCGAAACCTTAAGAAATCGACTCGCATAAAACAGGCTTAGTTTTTGCTTTATTTTGACAAATATTTCTTTTTGTCAAAATGCTGTCATATCACTGGAGCAACGACCATGTGGCTAAGTCTACTGAGCATCTTTATTTTTATTGTTTTGTGCTCGATCTTTATTATCGCAACACTTTCATGGAAAGAAGCGAAGTCCGCTTACACCNAGCTGCGTCAGGATCACGCAGAACTTGAAGCCGACGAGCAACAAGCACTCATACAAATCGTGGCATTTTCTAAGCTTTGGTTTCGCAAACAATTCAATTTTATCGATCGCGAACTCATCAATATGTCGCCAAGTTTATTGCGCACAGGACTCATCGCTGTGCGTGAGGAATACGGAGAAGACGAATTGCAAAAAACCCTTCAATGGCAGCTAAAATCAGCCATTCAAGCTCGAAAGCAGCATATCAATAAGTTGGAACTTCTTAATACAAACTTACTAACTATTGCTATATTTGTAGCAGTCATGACGCTCATCGGACAGCTTCAATTCATGTCTCTACAAGGAGCTGAATTAGCTCTTGCGCCGCTAACAACATTAGCGTTCGCTTTGTGTGTACAGGGCTTTGTTTGCAAACCTTTGATTGAACGCTTGTATCGTCAAATGGAAATACATCATGACGCCTTAAATATTCACGCTGAAGGCATCATGATGATTAGCCAAGGCCAAACGCCGGCACAAATTCGATCCGTGCTTGAAGCCATGACAAACGGGCTCGATCACATCAAAGGGCCTGTCAAGCCGGCAAACAAAGTAGCTAAAAAGCCTTCAAGCTTTATTTTCCCAACACGTAAAGCTTCCTAAAAAATAACATGAGCATCGCGATCGATTCAGCACGTTTCAGCTTTCATGCTAGAACTAAAACCAGCGACAACAGCATCATAAACCTTGCAGCGCTATCGTTAGTTGTCTGCTTGATCATCTACCTGAGCTCAATCAAATCAAGCTTGGTAAATGAAGATGCCACGCATGCTGCTCCAACCGTAAGCGACCAGTCTATAAGTAAACAGCTTGCAACACCGGCGCCCGATATATCAAAGCTATTAATTGAGCGGACGAGCTCATACAACTTAAGCCACTATGTAGAAATACAAAAAAATGCGCCAACACCCAAAGTAGTGATTGATAGTGC
>NZ_LWFI01001556.1:0-2274 GCF_001635735.1 Oleiphilus sp. HI0067 | reverse complement strand
TTGTTCTTTTAGAAGGGTGCAAAACATCCGGTTTAAAAGAGTCGAATCATCCATTAGTACGCCAGATGGTGATAAGTTTTGGTTTGATAGATATTCGCAAGGTAGCAATCGAGTGCTGATTGTAAGTCATGGACTCGAGGGTCATAGTCGCAGACCATACGTGTTGGGCATGGTGTCTCGTGCGATTGATGAAGGGTGGGACGTAGTTGCCTGGAACTATCGAGGTTGTGGCGGCAGGGCCAATAACAAACTGCAAAGTTACCATAGCGGATCGATAGATGATTTATCACTGCTCATCGATCACGTTGATAGTATGGGCTATCAGAATATTGCGCTATGCGGGTTCAGCATTGGTGGGAACAAAACGCTTTTGTATTTAGGACGGGATCGCAATCAAGTAAACAACAAGATTTCCGCGGCTGTTACTTTTTCNGTTCCCTGTGATCTGGTCTCGAGCTCAGAGGTATTGGCAAAACCGATCAATCGAATCTATATGAAAAACTTTCTGGCCTCTCTGTACGAGAAGTTGAAACTAAAGGCTGAGATGTTTCCGGGTCAGGTCTCGCTTGATGGATTCAAAAAAATCAAGACATTTGCTGATTTCGATGGACGATATACAGCGCCGATGAATGGTTTTACTAGCGCACTAGATTACTGGGTACAAAGCAGTTGTCTTCCCCATATCCCCAATATAAATATTCCAACGCTTCTAGTCAGTTCTTTGGATGATCCATTTCTTAGTGAGAGGTGCTTTCCTTTTGAAGAGGCTAAGCAAAATAGTAGCTTCTTCTTTCGACCTTTAAAAAAAGGTGGCCACGTTGGTTTTGGCGCAAAGGGATCTACTTATTACTCTGAGACAGAGGGTTTAAGATTCTTAAGAGAATACATTTAATCTGCGTGCAGCTCATCTAAAGCTCTCGTGATAGCAGGCAATACATTATTCAAAATAATTGGTTGTCCATCAGCATTTGGATGAAGCCGGTCTGATTGCATTAGCTCAGATTTCAATGCGACACCGTCAAGCATAAATGGAACAAACTCTAACTCATTTTGCTCGGCTATATTTAAGAAGTTTTGATAAAACCCTTCGGTATAACGCTTTCCATAATTCGGTGGGATATGTATGCCCAGAAGAACCACTTTTGCGTTTGCTTGCTTTGATAGGTCAACTAGGGCTTGCAAGTTGTTTTTAATGCCAGGCAATGGAAACCCTCTTAAACCATCATTTGCTCCAAGCTCTATTACAACGACGTCTGGCTGAACGCGCTCTAGATGTCCTGGTAGGCTTTGAAGTCCCCCTACAGTCGTTTCACCGCTGATGCTGGCGTTTGTGATGATTGCTTTGTCGTCGATTTCTTTTTGCGCCAGTGCTACCCAACCTTGTTCGTAAGGTATTCCATACGCTGCACTGAGGCTGTCTCCGAGTATGAGTATACGGCTTTTTAATGTGGTCGAAGCTATCGTTGACTGCGTATAAAGCGTTAAGCTTATTAGTAACAAAAACAGTCGCTTGAATTTCGTTTGAGTCATTAGTGCATCTTATTTTTGAGGTTTGTAAACAGTGTTGACTAACACAGTAAACGCGTCTTCGTTATTGGTAGATTCAGTCAGTAAACGAGTAGAACTAGAAACAGGTTCACTGCAGGTTCTTAGTGATATATCTTTCAGTGTACCTGCAGGGGGCAGTTGTGCGCTAGTTGGTCGTTCTGGTTCTGGTAAAACAACGCTTTTAGGCATTCTCGCAGGTTTAGATAACGCGAGTAGTGGTAGCGTGAAAATTGATGAAATAAATATTTCATCTCTATCTGAAGACGAATGCGCAAAACTAAGAAAAGAGCGCGTTGGTTTCGTTTTTCAATCTTTCCATCTACTAGATCATCTTACGGCGCTTCAAAATGTAACCCTGCCTCTTAACTTAGCGGGCGAACAAAACGCAGAGTCAAAAGCACAATCATTTCTTGAGCGGGTTGGTTTAGCGGAACGAGCCAATCACCTTCCTAAGCAATTGTCTGGTGGTGAGCAGCAGCGCGTAGCGATTGCACGCGCTTTCGCTTGTGAACCTTCGATTTTATTTGCCGATGAACCAACTGGCAATCTTGATTCCAATACAGGCCATTCTGTTGCCAATCTGCTTTTTGAGCTCAATGAGGAGCAAGGAGTGACGCTTATTTTAGTTACTCACGATGACGAGCTGGCAAACCGATGCACTCAAAAACTCACGATCGATCAGGGCGCATTAGTAACGCATAACGAGGAGGTCTGAGGTGTCTTTTC
>NZ_LWFI01001555.1:0-1164 GCF_001635735.1 Oleiphilus sp. HI0067 | reverse complement strand
CTGGGTCATGGTGACATGCTATATATGCCGCCGGGCACAAGTGTTCCAGTTCGGGTACACGGCGCATTCGTTGATGATCACGAGGTGCATAAGGTAGTTGATGATTGGAAACAGCGTGGCCAGCCTAATTATCTAGAGGAAGTCCTGTCTGGCGGAGAATCAAGTGACCCGATCGCTGCGGCCTTCGCTGAAGACTCTGGCGCAAGTGAACAAGATGCTTTGTTTGATGAGGCTGTTGCCTTTGTTACGACAACACGACGTGTGTCAATTTCATCAGTTCAGCGTAAGCTGAAAATTGGTTACAATCGTGCGGCAAACTTGGTCGAAGCGATGGAACAAGCCGGTGTCGTAAGTGAGGCGGGTCATAACGGCAGTCGTGAAGTTCTAGCTCCGCCACCACCTGAAGCATAAACTGTTTATTGGCTAACAAAGCCTTAATTTTTTCATTTCCTCCTGTGGTATGCTCTTTTCTTTTTTTTGGAGAGCATACCTTGCTGAAATCCCTCTCTTTACGGTTTTCTCTCGTAACGATTTTAATCATTGCCTCTTTTGATCTGTTTTCAAAAACACGCACAGACGCAGATGAATTGTCTGCATTGCTGTCTGCATCGGCGGATATTCAGGGGTCATTTATCCAATTTGTCGTTGATGGCAGAGGTACACGTGTTCAAGAAACACGGGGTGAATTTAAGGCTAAGAAGCCAGATTTGTTTTATTGGGAAACAAAAGCGCCATTAGCTCAGAAAATATACGTATATCAGGGTGAAGTAACTGTCTACGATCCCGATCTAGAACAGGCAAGTGTTCAGCTGCTTGGCGATGATCTCTCTGCCACGCCAGCTATGTTATTCAACGGTGATGCTGCATTAATCGCAAATAACTTCATTGTCGAGAAACGCGATGGTGAGGGTGACGAAGCACAGTTTCTTTTGTTTCCCTCTAGTGAAGGGAGTCTCTTTGAAGTGCTTCGTGTTCGTTTTAAAGGTACAACCCTTTCTGACTTAAGAATTACTGATTCATTGGGTCAAGATACGACCGTGAGCTTTATCTCTACATTCGTCAATTCAGGACTGACAGAGAAAGATTTTAAACCTGATCTTCCTGAAGGTACTGATGTGATTCGTCAGGGTGAGTAATACATGTCTGACTTATTCGAACAGACTA
>NZ_LWFI01001554.1:0-16929 GCF_001635735.1 Oleiphilus sp. HI0067 | reverse complement strand
TAATGGGTTCGCGAGTTCACGATCACCTGAGTAACGGCTATCTGGATTATCAGAAGGCGCTAACCATTCTTTCTCACTACCCCAATAAATATCTTTTGGTGGCTCCCAGATGTCTTCGCGGCCAAAACCAAATCCGAAGGTTTTCAAGCCCATTGATTCATAAGCAACCGTACCGGCATATGCGAGTAAGTCAGCCCAACTCAATTTATTTCCGTATTTCTTTTTGATCGGCCAAAGCAAACGACGTGCTTTGTCTAAGTTTCCGTTATCGGGCCATGAGTTTAACGGCGCGAATCGTTGATCACCTGAGCCCGCACCGCCACGGCCATCAGCCTCTCGGTATGTACCAGCAGCGTGCCAAGACAAACGAATCATCAAACCGCCATAGTGTCCCCAATCTGCTGGCCACCAATCTTGGCTATCGGTCATTAAATTGATGAGATCTTGTTTTAGGGCAGCGAAATCAAGTTTGGCGACTTCGCTCTTATAGTCGAAGGCTTCTCCAAGAGGGTTCGTTTTAGAATCGTGTTGATGAAGAATGTCCAAGTTCAGTGACTTCGGCCACCAGCTTGGTTCAGTTGTTTCTTTGCGGGTTGCTCCGCCGTGCATTACTGGGCATTTACCACTAGACATATCATCGTCCTCTTATGAAACCTTCAATAAATTGGTGCCTTGGTGAATTTCACCAGAGCATGGGTTCATTATTGGCAGCAAAATAAAATCAGTAAAACTGAATAACACAATTTATTAATTCAATTTTTTTGAACAGCACTTATCAGGCAGCAATATACTCCATTTAAAATTCGTTGTTGGTATTTCAAGCACCAACCTTAAGTCCCTTTCAGTAGGGAATCATCTCCCCTATTACGAACAAAAATGCGAACAGAATTTATAAAGCAGAAACACTAGTCTGCGGTGCAGTGAATGCAAGTTATAAGTATGCCAATTAAGTGCGTTGAATCGCTAGCCAAAGCGACCAGCGATATAATCGGCAGTGGTAGGATGGGTTGGACTCTCAAATACCTCGTGCGTATGACCAAACATCATGAGTTCACCAAGATGGAAGTGTGCCGTTTGATCAGCAACCCTCTTTGCTTGCTGCATATTGTGCGTCACAATCACTATGGTGTAATACTTTTTAAGATCGAGCATCAACGCTTCAATGCGTTGCGTGGATATCGGATCAAGCGCCGACGTAGGCTCGTCCATCAATATCACATCAGGCTGAACAGCAATGGCCCGCGCAATACATAAACGTTGTTGTTGCCCTCCGGACAGACTTGTACCAGGAGAATGCAATTTGTCTTTTACCTCGTCCCATAAACCCGCAGACCTGAGAGACTTTTCAACCAAACGATCACAGTCTTCGCCTTTCTTAACTTGCTGATGTTTTAAGGGCGCATAAGCGACATTATCGTAGATGGATTTAGGAAATGGATTTGGTTGCTGGAATACCATTCCAATATGTTTGCGAACCGCGACTTCGTCCACATCATTGTCATAAACGTTTTTGCCATCCACTGAGACAACACCATCCACTTTTACGATATCAATCAAATCATTCATTCGATTTAAACACCGCAGAAATGTGGATTTCCCGCAGCCTGAGGGGCCAATCAAGGCAGTGATATTGTTTTCTTTGAGCTCAACGCTGATATTCTTCAGCGCGTGATGATCCCCATAATGCAAATTCAAATCTTGCACAGAGATCTTGGTGCGCGAGGCATCAGAGTTACCACTTAACTTCATATTTTCTTCTCAAGTAAATCGCTAACGAATTCAATAGAACGATGATCGATAAGATCACGACAATTCCGGCGGCCGTTTTTTCAACATATGCCCGCTCTGGCATACCTGCCCAAGTAAATATCTGTGCTGGCAACACTGTTGCAGCCTCCATAATTGAACTCGGGGAATCGGGGATAAAGGCAATCATGCCAATAATGATCAACGGTGCAGTTTCACCCATGGCCTGCGCAAGTCCAATGATACTGCCGGTTAATATACCCGGCAGGGCAATGGGCAATACGTGGTCTTTCACGACTTCTTGTTTAGTCAAACCAAGCCCTAAACCTGCCTGACGAATCGATTCGGGCACGCTGCGTAACGCTGCTCGAGAACTCACGATGATAATCGGTAATGTCATTAGTGCGAGCGTAATCCCGCCAACTAATGGGGAGCTTCGAGGCAAGCCAAAAAGATTTATAAATACCGATAAACCGAGCAAGCCAAATAAAATAGATGGAATCGCGGCAAGGTTATTGATGTTCACTTCAACAAAGCGCGTAAACATGTTGTCAGAAGCAAATTCTTCCAAGTAAATCGCCGTCATCACACCAATAGGAAAAGCCAAGGCCATAGTCACTACCAAGGTCAATATCGAGCCGATAATTGCGGATTGAATACCCGCATATTCCGGGCTCTTTGAGTCCCCTCGGCTAAAGAAAATACTGTTCCAACGCTGCTCAACTCGTCCTTGCTCACGCAAAGCATCGATCGTCGTAAGATGTTTTTTCTTGATGTTGTGATGGTGGCCTTTGATGTACTGATCAACTTGATCATCAGCCAAGACCCAAACCCGCTCAGTTTTCCCCAACAAACTCGGATTTTGTTTTATTTGTTCGGGAATGGTGCGCAACCACGCTCGGCTCACAATCGTGCGATAGGTCTTATCAATCGCTTTACGATAAGATTTAGCTGCGTGTTCAGAGTATGTAATATCCACTAACACGTATGTTTGTTTGGCAGCTGGCAGCGCCGTGCGCCCAATATCAAATAAAAAGAACGCCAAAAACGACATGGTAAAGGCAATGCAACCCACCATAAGCGCTTTAAACAACTGAGCTTTTCGTGCGCGTTTGGCTAAGCGCTTGTCATGAAAACAGTGCTCTTTGGCTGATTCAGCTTGTTCATGCGCCACATATGACGCTTGCTTCATGCTTATACTCATAAACGATTAATCTTGTATTTGGCTTTGAACTTACGAATCTGCCGTACCGAAATCATATTCAGAAGTAAGGTAATCACGAACAAAACTAAACCTAAGGCAAATGCAGAAAGTGTTTGGGGAGAATCGAATGCATGGTCACCCACAAGCGCATCGACAATACGCACTGTGACCGTGGTCATATCCTCTAAAGGATTCCAAGATAGGTTTGGCCTCAAGCCTGCAGCCATGACAACAATCATGGTTTCACCCACGGCTTTAGCGAAACCAAGTAAACACGCAGAAATAATGCCTGGCATAGCTGACGGCACAACAATATCGCGAATCATTTCTGCCTGATTCATGCCTAAACCATAGGCCGCATTGCGCTGACTAGCCGGAACAGCGCACAGAACGTCATCACACAAAGATGAAATGATTGGAACGATCATCACACCCATGATTACACCGCTCGCTAAAGCGCTGTTATACGCTGCCTCAATGCCTAAAGCATCACTCAATGAAACAATCGCTGGGGCTACAGTGAGCGCCGCAAAAAATCCGTAAACAACCGTAGGAATGCCTGCTAGAACTTCTAGAATAGGCTTTAATGACTTACGTAAAGACGGTGATGCGTACTCGCTTAAAAAAATCGCATTACCTAAGCCCACAGGGATCGAGACTGCTAAAGCAATTCCCGTAATCATAAATGTGCCTGCAAAAATTGGCACTGCACCAAAGGTGCTATCGGAATGGCTCATATGCCACTCCAAACCTGTTAAAAAATACCAAAGACTTTCTAACTGAAAAAATTCTATCGCCTGTAATAGGATGGAAAATAATATGCCAATTGTGGTCACAATGGCGATGGCAGAGGCGCTTGCCAATAAAGCATTTACGGCGGCTTCTTTGCGCGCGCGATTCTTATTTTGAGACTGGATCTCAAACACCTGTCTACTCACTTATTACTGTTACTTGAATCGGTTTTAATAGAGCATTGCTCAAACAAAAAAGAGCCCGCACGAGGTACGGGCTCCCTGGGAGAAGCAAAGTAGGAGGGAGATTCCCACTTTGCCCATCCTGGACTAGTCGGTATTAGTTAGCCCAAGAAGCGTCGTACTCAGTGATAGACAATGTAGTGTCGTCATCCTGAAGCACTGCAGTGCCGGTAAACTGCGCAGCTGAACCTGTTGAGAAAATTGCAGTTGAATTCGCTTTATTCTTAACAGCTAGACCATTCGCAGTTACTGAAGCACCTGTAGGCAAACCAGTATCACTTACACGAATAGCTTCAACGCTTGTGTCAGAAGAGCTTTCAACAGTGATTTGAACACCATCGAATACGTAATCTGTACCTTCGCGCAAACGCACTGCTCGCCCTACAGATTTCAACACTGCGTTAGTAAGCGTTGGTTTAGCGCGTGGAGTACCCGTCGCAGACGTATCAAAGCTATCCGCTTCGATCACACGTGAACCAACTTCGTCGTCCACAATGTTCTGCTCTGCATACACGTTTGAAAGCGTACCGATATAACCTTGGTCAGTATCGATTGAGTCATCACCAGCGTTGTAGATGTACAAACCGTCAACACTCACCGTACCGCCCCAAAGTTCGATACCATCATCTGCTGAACCGATAATCGCGATGTTGTTAATCGTTGTACCAGAACCAACAGATGCTAGAGAAAGACCGTTCAACTCTTTGTCTTTTTCTACTTCGTAACCTGAGTACTTGATAGCAACATAAGTCAATGTACCACTATCGTCTGCCGCAATTGTTACGCCGCCATCAGGACCATACTTCTGTGTGCCGGCTTCGTAAGTACGCTCGCCTTTGTTGTTGGTTGATTGACCAAGAATCGTCAAACCACCCCATTGGCCTTGCTCGTCACCGCTGTTCAAACCAGCAATATCTTGCGCCGAAGTGAAGATAATTGGATTCGCTTCTGTACCCGCAGCATTGATGGTTGCGCCACGGTTGATCGCCAAGTAAGAGTTACCTGTTGCACCGAACAAAGTTGTACCTGGCTCAATGGTCAGTTCCGCGCCATTAGTCACGTTCACTTCACCGGTAATCGCATAAAGGTTGCCACTAGTTAGCGTACGATCTGTTGTAATGTCTCCAGAAAGAACCACAACAGGCTTGTCATTTACAACTTCAAGTGCCCATTCGAAGATGCTTAGGTCTACGCCTGCAACAGTATTGTCAGCGTCTACTTCTGTGGCAAACGCAACATCTGACGAATCTAAGTAATTCTCATCGACCATATCGCCAGACACACCAACCACTTCTTTCACATTGCTCAATGCGCGGAAAGTGTTCAGGGTATCTGTGTCGCGGTAAATACCTAGACCTGAAGTGATGACACCATCTGCACCAATTGAGCCTGTGTCAGTCTTATTGATCACCAATTCAACCGCATCATTTTTGATACCAAGACCACCAGCAGCAACTTCAATTTGGTCGCCTGTAATGGTGTTATCGCTAATACGGATTGCAGCGATGTCTTTCAAGTAATCAACATCAGCCGGATCAGCTGAACTAGATTTGACGTTAATCTGGACGTTATCGAAAACGTAACCCGTGCCTTCACGTAGGCGAACTGCGCGGCCGATTGTGTCGAGCGTTGCGTTCTTAAGGGTTGGTTTCGCTTGTGGCGTACCTACCTCTGCCGTATCGAAACTATCTGCTTCAATACCACGTGAATCTGTTTCATCATCAACAACAACCTGCTGAACATAAACGTTTTCGATTGTACCGATATAACCTTGGTCAGTATCGATAGAGTCGTCGCCTGCGTTGTAAATATACAAACCATTCACATCGACTGTGCCGCCCCACAACTCGATACCGTCATCTGCTGAACCGATGATGGCAATATTCTCAATGGTCGTACCAGAACCCACTGATGCTAGAGAAAGGCCATTGAGCTCCTTGTCTTTTTCAACTTCAAAACCTGAGTATTTGATAACGACATACTTCAACACGCCGCTATTGTCGCTAGGATTCGCAACGCCATTGATTGGGCCATATTTTTGAGTCCCTGCTTCGTATGTACGCTCACCTTTGTTATTTTCAGATGAGCCAAGAATGGTTAAACCACCCCATTGGCCTTGATCGTTCTGGCTCGCAGTGCCTGCAACATCCTGCGCTGAAGTAAAGATGATAGGGTTATCTGCAGTTCCTTCTGCGTTAATCGTCGCACCACGATTAATCGCTAAATAAGATGCTCCCGTTGCACCATACAAAGTAGTGCCAGCAGGAATAGTGAGCGTCGTGCCGTCTAGGAAGTTTACTTCGCCATCAATTCGGTATGTTTGACCCGCAATTAATGTTACGTCTTCTGAGAAGTCACCTTTCAGTTCAAGATTTGCAGATACATACGCATCGGTACCAACTGCTGGGCCAGTAGAGCCAGCACTGCTACCGCCACCGCCACCACCGCCACATGCAGTTAGGCCTAAAGCAGATACGAGTACTGAAGCACTTACTGCCGATTTGATCATTGGTATTTTTTTCATGATTTTTCCCAATTCATTGTTGTTTAGAATCAAGAAAAAGAATAGAAACGCAAAATGACAAGTTAGTGACACATTTGCTTCAATTTAATGAAAGATAGCCACACGTTTGAAACATTTATGAAATAAAAAAGCCCAGCGAATGCTGGGCTAGGCAATACGAAAGATTTCTGAAAATCTAATGAGAGCTAGCTTGCAAGAGCTCTAACGATAAAGGCTTCGCAGACTCTGCTGCGGCTTTATTCGCCTCAAGTAATAATTCTGACATTGGAATCAATCCAATCTCCATCAATAAACCATCCTCACCAATTATGTCTTCATTCAAGAACATATCGATATATTCCTGCATTGCCGGAACATTTTCTAAATGATCGTTCTTCATGTAAAAAAATAAACTACGTGCAATGGGGTAAGATTTATCAGCAATGGTCTCCGAAGATGGCGATATTTGATCAATACTGACTCCTGAAATCGCATCTTCATTTTCAGTCAAAAAGCTGTAACCGAATATGCCCAAAGCAGCTGTATCCTTCGTCAGTTTTTTCACAATAAGATTGTCGTTCTCACCACTTGGAATATATACGCCATCGGATCGAATAATGCGATACCCTTTACGGCCGGCGTCTCTATACACCTTCATTTGCTCAGTTTGGTACTGCATTACAATCTCTTCAAAAGCATCTCGTGTTCCTGAACTGATTGGTGGACCATAAACGCTAATTTTTCTTTTAGGCAATGCAGGGTTGATTTGATTCCAGTGCGTGTAAGGGTTCTCAATTAAATCACTTCCGTCCTCGTTTGGAACCAGCTTCGCTACAGCAAGAAGCAAGTCGCGCTTAGTAATATCCATCTCAGCATTTGTATTGGATTGCGCTAGGACAATTCCGTCATAACCAAACATCACTTCAGTAATGTTATCAACGCCATTACGTTGGCACAGCTCAAGCTCTTTAATTTTTATACGGCGACTCGCGTTGGTAATATCTGGGGTATCCAAACCATTACCTGAACAGAACAATTTCATACCGCCACCAGTTCCGGTCGACTCGACAACCGGCGTTGGAAATCGCGAAACGCTGCCAAACTCTTCAGCAACAAAGCTTGCGAAAGGATAAACTGTTGAACTACCCACGACACGCACCTGATCTCGCGCGTGCGTTGTACCAGAGATAGTAAACAATACACACAATATGAATAAGTTCTTCATCTAATTAACCTACTTAAGTATCTAAACGCTACGATTGTTCGGAGCCTGCGCTCTCAATAATGACTTGTTTTTCTAGCTGCCCATTTTTATAAAGTTGTATGGCAGTTTTGTTACTGTCGTAACGCAATTCCAACGCTTGCGTGTCATCAACATTTGTCGACTTAAAAAACGGACTGATGCCAAGTAAAGCACTGCTACGAATCGGCTCAAACTGCCCTGCATATTTACGATTCTTTTTCAGCACAGACAAACACTCTTCACCGTACACAGTGCGAATAAATGTCATCCCTTTCGAACACTGTTTGTTCAGAGGTTCATCAACTTCGAACACATCACTAAACTCTGTTTTTTTGAGCTTAAACTTCATTTTCAATGCGCTGCTCTGACCGAGCTCAGTCGAGACGCCACGATCGTCAACAACATAGAGAGTACCTTTTGCGAAGCTCTGGGGTTGATCCGCTTTGAATAAGTACAAATTGCCCGAATACCGCGCATCAAAAAAATAGAATTCCTGCCCACCTGACATGGCTAATAAATGCGATGCAAATAAGCGACCGGCCACGAAGTTTTTAATCGCCTTATTGGTGCCATATTCATCTAGAACAACGATTTCATTAAGCCAACCATAGTTGTATGGCTTATGAAGATCTGATTGCCCTTTGAAATAGTCCACATACAGGGATTTGTGATCCGATGATTTTGCATCAATCAACTGATGTTCAGTAAATAGCACCGAAGACCACTCGGTTTTTGTTGCGGCTCCAATAGAAGACACACCATTCACATCACCAAAATCAATGGCTTGAGTATTCACTGTAAGGCCATCATCAAGTCTCGACAAATATGCGCCTCCAAATAAGTGATCAAACAACGACACCTGAAACACTTGCTCTTTTATATCCACCTCAAACGTCGCTAAGGGGTTTGGATATATCAGCGCACTGTCATCAACCAGTAATGGATCACCTGACACATCGTGCGCGAGGCCAAAGATGTGCTGACCAATCACCTTGCCGCTTTGGAGTTGCCCCTTTTCAGGATTATCGGTCTCTTGAGCAAAGAGATTCTGAGCCAACAAAAAAGATAGGAGTGATACGCCTAAAGCGATATTAAGAGGGAATTTACGAATCATGGCTTTTGCTCCTTAATACTTCATCGAGAAGCCCAGTTCGATTTCTCGACCTGGCTTGCGACGTTCAACAATTTCACCGCCCTGAACTTTTTCTACTTCACTGTCGAGCAAGTTTTTGAGTTTGAACGAAACACCATAACCAATACGTTTCTCTTGATCGTCGTAGGTGTCATTCAAGCCCCACTTCACAACGAAATCTAGGCGATGAAATGGCTGTTCATAAACGTCCGGCGTACCGTTAATACCAAGCGCAGTGATGCGCTCACCATAGACGTTGTATAAAAACAAGGCGCTTCGACGCGTAAAGAAATTGTCGTAACCAAACTTTAAGTTCGCCACATAAGGTGACTGCCCTTGCATCGGACGAGAGGTACTAGTTAAACCATTTGAGGCTACATCTGCGGCATTAAGACTCACTTCAGACTCAATGTGTGTGTAATTACCTTCGACAAAATAGTTTTCAAAACTCGGGAACAGTTTGTCTAAATTTTTTCTAAAGCCAAATTCCAGCCCAATACTGTCAGCGCCCTCGGCGTTAGCATAAGTGATTTCAATATCTTCATCGGGGCGAGAACGAACAGTCTCAATCGGATTGGTGAATTGTTTCGAAAAAACACCTAACGAAATGGTTTCGTTGTAACTAGGGAACCACTCATATTTGAAATCAAAATTACTGATTGTCGTGTATTTAAGATCAGGATTACCTCTAACGATGTAATCTGTCTGAGGATCTTTATAACGCGTTGGACTGAACTCCCTAAAGTCAGGACGAGACAGTGTTTCACTCATACCAAATCGGAATTGATGCTCATCAGACAAACGGTATGTTAAGCCTAAAAAAGGCAGTACATCGGATGTTTCAAGAGTATAAGTTTGACGCGCCGTTGGCTGAATGCCGACAACCAACTCTTGAGTAGAATCTTCCTGACGAGCACCGAAAAACACATCTAGTTTGTTTGACACTTTAACTAACCAATTCGCATACACAGCGCTTAAATCTTGTTCTGCCTCGTAAGCATCGTCCTGTCGATAGTTACTCGTGATGTTGAGCAAGGTAGTGTCTGCATTAGCTTGACTCAAAATTTCATCAATCTCACGCGAATCCTCAGCGACAGGTTGGTAACCAAATTTAAAGCGACGGTTATCCAGACTACGCTCCTTGTTCAATTGATAAAAACCAAGATCTAACTCTGTACTTCGATCAAGTAAAGTAAATGGAATAGCTAGATCAAGACGATAGTTGTCGACAGTGTCTTCTAGATCAGAGTATTGATAGAACATCTTATTTTTATCGATCACCAAACCTGAGCCACTCGCGGCATCTTTATACACATACTCAAATGTGCCTGGTTCAAGACGCGTTGCAGTTGACGTCGAATAGCCCCAATCAAGCTCCATGGCATATTCAGGCTTGCTCCAAATATCTAGTACATGCGAGCCATTCAATTGATGAGAAAGCATCTCTTGTTCGGTATATCGTAAAAGTGTTTTTTCTGAGTAAGAACCTTCTACAAAATCATCAGACTTTTTGAGTTTTGTTTGATCTTCCTCTTCAACCAAACCCAATAAGGTGTACTTAATTTTTTGCCCTTGTTGCGGTTCTAAACCCAAGCTCACTAGCCCGCCGAACTTTTCATTCAACGTGGTTCTTTCAGACGTACTTGCAGTATCAATTGCTTGTGAACCATTCACGATCTGATAATCGTCTTCGATCACCTCTCCACTGCTTGATTGCTTACTTTTGTAATAGAGATTGCCCGCAAATCCGTATTGCATGCCGCCTGATGTTTTAAAGCTTTGCCCTGCCGAGAGATCCACACTAGAACCAGGTTTTAACTTAGTAGTTTCTAAACCGTAGTCACGGTAATTGACCATCGCACGATCAAGTGCCAAACGTTCAGCAGGTGTTAGTCCTGGTACTAAAATGGTGTTCCCCACCCTCACTTCATCCGCAAGTTCTTGGAAGCCATTACTTTTCTCGATTAGCAAAGGTGGCAACTCCGTACGATTATCCGGCTGATAAATAACTTCATCTCCCGTGTAATCGTTGACTGAAATACTAATACTGCCGCCTATATAATTATCTTCTTTGGGAATGTCTTTGGTATTAATTTGAATGGTGCCACCGCCAAAGGTACCGGGTAGATCGCTAGAGTATGTCTTTTGAATATCCATACTTTGAATCACACCAGCAGGAAAGATATCTAGGGGAACAACACGTTTTGTTGGTTCTGGAGAAGGTACCTCCAAACCATTAAGTAGCACTGCACTGTAACGCTCACCCAAACCACGCACGTACACAAATTTGCCATCAACAACAGTGATACCTGTAACACGCTTTAGTGCACCCGCAGCATCGGAATCACCTGACTTTTTAAACTGCTCACTAGAAATCGCATCCGATACCACATCGGCATCTTTCAACGCGGCGATATTCGATGCCAGACTGCCTTCGACAAAAGGTGCACTCACAACAAACTCATCCAGCACGATATCGGCTTTCACTAAACTCATATTTTCAGAGCTTGTTTGATTGGCCGTCACACTAATATCTTTGCGAATTTGCATGACATAATTTGGGTGAACAACAGAGATATCGTAAACGCCTTGAGAAAGTGCAACCCTTGCTACGCCTTGCTCATTCGTGGAGGCATCGATGGCATAACCACGGAAGAATAAACGTGCCTCTTTCACGGGTTCATTAGAAACAGAATCGAGCACAGTCAGCGATAATTCACCTTTTGGCCCCTCCTGCTTTTTGAGCTGTTGAACCTCAAAATCTTGACTGTATTCTGAGAGGGGTAAATCAAGGTCTACATTCGCTCCATCCTTTGTCAGAGATAGAAAGACCTGACTAGACACATCTGCCTGAATCGCCACCTCAGTTAATGCGAACAGTGATTCTTCTTGTTCTGTGCGCGGTTGATAATATCCAACTTCATAATTACCAGACGTCAACGAAAACGATGCTGCACCATAGCTATTAGTAAGGGCAGAAATCTCCCCAGCCTGCACTCGAATATTGGACTGCGCCACGCCATCCTTGAACACGAACACATATAAATTCTTTTGCGAAGACGACGCAAAAGCTGGAGTTGTTGTAAAAGCGATAAGTGCCGATAGACAAATAATCGCGCGCACTATGAGGCGATTAACGGCATGCATACGGGTCATTCTGACAGATCTCTATTTGCTTAAATAAATAAGTCGCTTTGGTAAACAGCTGACTATCGTTGATTTGTTGTAGGTATGAAGTGGCAATGGGGTAATTGCCATTTTTGAAATGCGCAAAACCTAAGGCGTATAAAATATTGTCATCTGACAATAGGTCGTAACGTTTTAATGGTTCTGTCTTAGCAACCATCGACTCATAGTCTTCTAGCTGAATATCAATGCCAATGCGCTGACGGAACTTTTCTTCTTGCTCAAGGATTCGGCGATTTAATTGCAGAGCGCGCACCGGACTCTCCGCTTTCAAATACAAAGCAGATGCTTTGGCTGAAAATCGTGGAAACTGCATTGAGGCGAACTCGTAAACGAGGGCCGCCATCATGTACTGCTGCTGATCAACATAGACTTGACCAAGTAACTCAAGAAGCTTGTCATTATCGTTATATTTAATGACGCCCTCCTCAAGAAGCACTGCGGCTTGCTCATATTCACCACTTTCTCTCAAAGCATATGCCAAGGCTAAGTAATCATTCGCCGTATAACCCTGCGCTTTTAAATATTGACGCGCATACTCTTGGGCTTGCTGGTAGTAGCCTAGCTCCAACAAGTAATAGAATTTCTGGCTATAAAACTGCGCGTATTGTGGGTGACGATCAATCCCTTGATCTAGCGTGTTCCACGCAGCTTCCATGTTCTTTATCTGCTTAAAAGCCTCTGCTTTAATGACTAGCATCTGAGGATTTTCAAGCGTTTCCTCGCCTGCTTGATCTAGCGCTGCGATCAACATGTCGTATTCATTACGCTGCCAATAATTACGGGCTTTGTAGAAGTAAATACTCGGATTAGATTGCCCTTGCTCAATCGCGGCATCTAAAAAAATGTTGGATACCAAGGGGTAACCGGTTTTCTGAAAAACAAGTCCTTTTAGCGTGTAATACGTCGCGAAATCAAAGTCATCGACCAGGACATCAACTTTATCTAACACGCTTTTTGCTCGTTGAATGTAGCCGTCTTTAACCAGTGTTGAACTCAGTGCGAGATAATCAATTTTTTGTGGTCCTGAAGCCTGCGCAAGGTTCGCAACCAAAACCATAACAAGGATAAAAATGCGTTGTCTCATGATGCTAGCGATCCAATTTAAAGACGATTTTTTGCATGGCCCAAACTTTTACTTTTTGACCGTTATATGTGCCGGGCTCAAACTTCCAGCGTCGAATCGTGCTTTCGGCTTTTAGATCGAATATTTCAGCCGGCTTTGATTCAATGATGTCCACGTCTTCAACATTACCCTGCTCATCAATCAAGACATTCATCGTCACATACCCACTTACACCTTGTTTACGCGCAAGTTCGGGATACACAATCGGCGAACGTTTTCTTACCTTTGGCGGCACATCAACCGTGCTTTTATCCATCACTTGATCGCCTGCTGACCCAATTAAATTTGCGTCATCAAACTCAGCGAACTGCGCTTGATCAAACAAAGGCACGCCAAAACTTAAGCCACTACCAGACAAATCGCTGCCAATCGCATTAGGTTGAATTGATGGTAAATCGCGTCTTGGCTGACGCTCCTGTTGCTTAGGTTTAGGCTTGGGTCTTTCTTTTGTGATTTGCTGTTGTCGTTCTAGCTCAAAATTAGTTGCGCCACCTTGGAGCTTTTCGCGATCAAAGTCTGATTCGTTCAAACCAATCACCACAACAAACAACAGAAAAGGCACTAAAACAGCGGCGACAATCGAAAAAAATTGCCGTGACACGCCTTGTCTCATTTCAATTGAATTCATCATAAGGCGCTACTCACGACTCCTGCTCAGTCGCGACGCCAACATTACTCGCACCGGATAACTTCGCTTGATCAATCACTTCAAGAACGAGTTTGGCTGGCACATTTTCATCAGTCACAACCAAGACACTTTTGTCAGTACTCGTGCGTAACATATCGCGCAACTTGCTCTGCAAGCTGTATACACGCACAGGCTGGTTGTCGACATACACATCACCAAAGCTATCAATAAAAATACGTGTCGCCTTGGTAGAAGCCGCTGCTGCACTGGCCGCATTCGGTCGTTCAAGATCTAGTTTCATGTCTTTAACGAAGGTAGTCGTCACCATGAAGAAGATTAACAAGATGAACACCATGTCGATCAATGGAGAGATATCTACCTGCCCTTCTTGCTCGCTCTCTTGTCTGTATCTCATATTCTTTCTCGCTTATTTTATTTGCTCAGAGACGCTTGCTTTTGAGCGCACACTAAGTCTCGAATTTGATCCAACTCTCGACAGACATTGCGCTCTTTGCGCTCAATCATTCGTCCAACAAGTAAGCCTGGGATAGAAATCGCCAAACCTACTTGTGTTGTAAATAGCGCCTTACTGATCCCGCCTGCAATGCCGCCGGTTTGCGTAAATAGCGACATCGTGCCTAGGGAGTCAAAGGTCTCCATCATTCCATCGACTGTACCGAGCAAACCTAACAACGGAGCAACAGCAACGAGCGAACGCACTAAGCTACGATGCCTCGCCATGGTTTCTTTCAAATTAAAAAAATGCTCGTCGATACGCGCTTTCACGTTCACTGGACTGCGATACTCACGAGAAGTATCCATCGCAAATTTTGCGGCTTCGGCATTGACGGATTTCAGATTCAAAAACTTGCGCTTTCCTTTCTTAACTTTTCTCACTAAATCACGAGGCTTGTGCTGACTAGAGCGCACCGTCATGACGCGATAAACTAAGGCATACCACAACAATATGGAGACGATAATGAGCGGCAACATTACAAAGCCGCCCATCTCGTAATATTCCAGCAACACGCTATAGCTGGGGATAAATGTTTCTAACATGGCACCAATACTCAATTTACGTTATGACTCTCGAAGACACGGACTAAGCCGCGAGTTTCAGAGAATCAACAGTTGGTTTTTGGGTATTGATAACGTTTAGTGCAGCGCGCTCTAAACCATTCTTTGTACGCAAGGCCCAGTTAGATAAAAGATTGCCCAGTAGGAGCAATGGAATGGCCACAATCAAGCCAAACTTAGTAGTAATGAGCGCCTCTGAAATCCCTGTTGAGAGAAGACGCGGGTCACCCGTACCAAACTCCGTAATGATGTCGAAAGTACCAATCATGCCGGTTACGGTTCCTAGAAGCCCAAGTAAGGGTGAAACCGCAGCAATCACAAGAACTGCAGAGCCAAATCGATCAATACGCGAGCTTTCGTAAAGAATCGATTCAGAAATAATATCTTCAATATGATCACGTTCTTTCTTGATATTACGAAGCGTTGCGGCAATCACACGGCTAGCGCTATTTTTATTTTTCTTACAAGCTTTAAGTGCGGCATCGACACCCTCTGTCTCGATCAGGCGGTTTACGCGCTCTGTTACTTTTTGCGTATTTGCACCGAACAAAGCCAAAGAGACAATGCGAATCAGTACTAAGATCAAGCCGACAATACCAAGTACCAAGATCACCTTACCGATCAAGCCACCCGCCACTAGTTCATCGGCAAATGTTTTTTCCGCTTGTTTCTCTACCGCTTGCTCAGCATTATCAAAAAAGAAAATATCGATAGATGATGGCGACTCATTATTGGCCAGACTTAACGCTGTGCTTTGAGATGCCAGATCCCACAACTTGAACTTACCTGACCCAGATGGAGCCAAGGCACCGCTCTGCTCACCTAAACCAAATTTAGCAATACGCCCAACACTTAGGACCTGTGCATCAAGAAGCTCACCATTTAAACCGTAATAAGGTTCCGCCGTAGTTTTAATTTGTCCGTCATTCCCCATAACTAAAAGCGCTGAACCAAATGCAGTAGCAAGCTGTTCATCTTGGCTTTGCGTTTCATCGATCGACAAACCCAACTTTTGGAGACTTTCAGTTGCCTGAAGAAGTGTAGCGTCGAGCAGTAGCTGATCGGTTTCTGAGAAGTCTACTTCTCGGGTAGCATCCGCTATGTCACGATTAATACGATCAATACGGTTTTGCTTCGCTACATATTGTCTTTGCAAAGCGTCTAAATCCGCCTGCGCCTTGTTTAAACTTTGCTGCTGCGAATCATTCAAATTCGCTAAACGCTGTTCAAGTGCATTTTTTTCTGCAACCAAGTAGGCATATTCTTTCTGATAAGCCAGTTCTAATTCGTTAGCATTTAGCACTAGCGAAGTCATCACCAGCACTGTCAACGATATTATTTTTACGAAGATTTTATTCATGGGAATCACTAAGGTTCTCGTTATAGTTAGCAAAGCTACTGAGCCGCGATGCTTGGTAGAATGTTGGGAACCGTGAACATTCCATTTCGAATATTCTTGGCAAATGCATCAAACAGGTAATCAAGATTTACACTCGCTTCTCGGCCGTTCAGTTCTTCTTGTACCCAAGCTCCGTCTACCTGCTTAATTAGTCCGTAGCTGTCATCGGCACCTTGGTAGAACGCAGCAATCTTGCCCAAACGCAATACTTTTACTAATTGCTCATTCCCACCAATTAAAACCGTTTCGTTATAAATTCCACTGCTACGCCCCATCATTAACTCGTCCTCTACGAAGGCCCACAACTGATTTACCGCTTTGTTTGGAGTGATAAGATTGGCATCAAGGCGATACTGAATATCCGTTAAAGCCTGAAGTCTTTCTTCACGCTTGAACGGTATCGATTGAGCAATTTGATCGTTAAGATCTTGGACGGCACGCTGCATCACTGGAGCAAGTTGATCACTTGTAGAAAACTTTTCTTCGTTTTCGACCTTTAACTTATGAAGCTCACGTTGAAGGTCTTTGAGGTTCAAATCTGCGCGACTGATCTTCACACTCATATCCGCTTTCTGATTTGAATACGCGTGCAATTGGTCGTTATAACTTGCTTTAGAAAAATTTATTTCATCGTGCAAACTAGCAATCTGCTGACGAATCTCCACGAGTTCTTGCGATAGGTTTTCTAAGGATTGAATATCGGTATTTGCG
>NZ_LWFI01001553.1:0-853 GCF_001635735.1 Oleiphilus sp. HI0067 | reverse complement strand
GCGAGTAAATACCAGATAACAGGGTTATCCGCGCGCGTTCTACTTTGTGCGATGAGGAGCGTCTCCGCTTCGGAATAGCGTTGTTCTTGCTCGTAAATTTCTGCGAGTAAGATCGCGGCAGAATAGTTGTTCGGATTGAATTCGAGCAGCGTTTTAAGTCGCGCTATAGACGCTTCAGCATTCCCAGAAAAATATTCTGCTTCTGCTAAAAATATGCTGATCACTGGGAGTGCTGGATACTTGGCATGTAGTTTCGTCAGTATTTCTAAAGATTCTTTAGGTTTGCTATCAAATAAGGCGTACGCCAGTGCGAATCTTGTCGCATCGACATTTTTATGCTGACCTTTTTCTATAGTTGATCGATAGTATTTGATCGCAGACTCTTTCGACTCTGCGAAATCTGTTGCGACGATCGCTTTAGATATATGAAATTGAAAGTTATCACGGTATTGCTTGATGGGATATTGTTCGGCGCGGTTTTTTGTATCGGCAACTCGATTTTCAGATAAGGGGTGAGTTGAGAGATATTCGGGTGGTGAAGAGCCTTGTAGTCTTGCATTTTTGAGCATGGTTTCGAACATGCGTGGCATTGCTCTTGGATCGAAATTAGATTTGTACATGGTTTCGATGCCAATTCGGTCTGCTTCTTCTTCGTTCGAGCGTGAATAGCTAAGTGCTTTTTCTACAGACATCGCTTGGGTTGATGCAAGTGTCGCGATTCCTGCCTCGGCGCCAGTTGTGGCTGCGATTACAGCGCTTGCCAATATGCCTGCGAGGGTTAGCGGGGTGCTGAGCTCCTGCTTTTGAAGTCGTCGTGCGTAATGGCGTTGACTCAAATGCGCCAATTCGTGAG
>NZ_LWFI01001552.1:0-1101 GCF_001635735.1 Oleiphilus sp. HI0067 | reverse complement strand
TCATTCTTGTCTTTTGCTTTAGCAACGAATTCGTCAATGTTTGCAACGTCGCCAATTTCGTTGAGCATGCTCAACACAGCTTCGTTTGCGCCGCCGTGTGCAGGACCCCAAAGTGCTGCAATACCAGACGCAATACATGCGAATGGATTTGCTCCGGTAGAACCCGCAAGACGAACTGTTGATGTTGATGCGTTTTGTTCGTGGTCAGCATGAAGCATGAAAATACGATCCATTGCGCGAACAATTGCTGGATCAAATTTAACATCGCCAGCAGGAGTGCTGAACATCATGTGCAGGAAGTTCTCTGCATAACCCAAATCATTGTTCGGGTACATGAATGGCTGGCCAATCGAGTACTTGTAACACATTGCGGCAATTGTTGGCATTTTCGCGATTAGGCGGAAGCCGGCGATCTCACGATCTTGTGCTTCAGTAATGTCCATTGAGTCATGGTAAAAAGCAGATAATGCTCCAACGACACCACACATAATAGCCATTGGGTGTGCATCACGACGGAAACCACGGAAGAACTGATTTACTTGGTCGTGAACCATGGTGTGGTTGCGAACTGTGGCGCGGAAAGCTTCACTTTCTTCTTTAGTTGGCAGCTCTCCGTGAAGAAGAAGGTGGCATAACTCTAGATAGTCAGAATTTTCAGCAAGATCGTCGATTGCGTAGCCGCGGTGTAAAAGAACACCTTTACCGCCGTCGATATATGTAATGGCTGATTCGCAAGCCGCAGTGGATACAAAGCCTGGGTCGTAAGTGAACAAGCCTTCAGATACGAGGCTTCGTACGTCTATTACGTCTGGTCCAACAGTACCTGAGTACATTGGTAAGTCGATGGTTTTGCCATCTACCAATAACTGAGCTTTCTTATCAGTCATTGTTTTCTCCTATTGCTTGAATCTACCCCGAAATGCGGTTGGCATAGCGGCGTTTTGTATTGTCAGTATTAAGGTGACCGTGTTTTTTATGATCGCCAAAGCGAGTTTCGATCTGATCGTCTATCCTTTCTAAGATTTGCACTAGTGAAGCGAAAGCATAGCTAGCGTAAATGCTAAGGCGAACCACTATAGGGTGTTGGGCAGGATTGTCAAT
>NZ_LWFI01001551.1:0-955 GCF_001635735.1 Oleiphilus sp. HI0067 | reverse complement strand
TGGCGAGCTCCTTTTTTGAGGTTTGCTTCTACGACATGCACTCNGTGTAATTCCCAGCGCACATACTCTGGGTTCAAGTGCCCAGGCATAACTAAGTCATCGTATTTAACACCCTCACGCCCAATCTTATAGTTATTGTACGGAATAAAGATTTCCTGAACGCCTTTATATTCCCAATCATAGCGATCAGGCGCGCCATTATACATATCTGTGTCGTCAGCGGTACGAGTATTATCCGATGAAGCAATCGGAGAATCGTAAGCTAAGTTTGGAGCACGACGCACACGGCGCTGTCCAGCATTGTAATCCCATGCTTGGCGTGCATCTTCAGACTGGTCTAATGTTTCGTGAACAAGCAAAGCACCACCAGCAAGTCGCGCAGGCGCTTTGTTAAAGGTTAAGAAATAGAACAAGATGTTATCCATTTCTTTAAAGCTTCCCTCTGGGTTATGGAAGTTAAAGAAAACCTCTTGTTGCTTGGTTATAGGCGTGAATCGGCCATCTCTTTGAACGGCAACCTCTGTGTAGCGACCTTCAAGAAAAATACCGCGCCAACGTGTTAAATGGTTCCAGATCGCTTGCAAAGCTTTGTCTTGATTGCTGCCATGAAGTATTGGAAATGGGATGCCACCGTATGCGTCATTAATTCCCACACCGCCCTTTGACAAGGTAGCGGTCGTCGCATTTTCTTTCGTATTTTGATTTACCCAATCCGGCATAGCATGTGTGCGTCGAGTTGGGTAAACATCCATTGAAAAGCTATTTGGATAAGCTTCCATCAAGGCGTATTGCCCTGGAGTCATATATTTCTCAAAGCCTGGATAGTTGCTTTTATCAATGCTGAATTTAATTTTGTCATCGGGAAAAGGATCTACATGATGGTGCCCTGCCCCTTCATATCCAGCCGGCGGCGTCTTTAGACCACCATTCCAAGCAGGTATCGTACCCGCTTCAT
>NZ_LWFI01001550.1:0-772 GCF_001635735.1 Oleiphilus sp. HI0067 | reverse complement strand
CAATGTTGTGTAATAAGCCGGTCAAGTAGGCTTCTTCTGGTTTAGGGTAGCTTGTGAGTATGGCGAGAGATTTGGCGAGTAATGCGCAGCTCAAAGACCGTCGCCAGAACTCTTTTAAAAACTCATGATTTCCGTGGCTTAAACCTGAAAAAAACTGGTGGATAGACGCCGTGATTACAATCGTTCGAATGGTGTCGATGCCAAGTACTAGCAAAGCACGATCTAAAGAACGAATAGGGGTGCCGCGGTTATACAAAGTTGAATTGGCCATTGCCACAACGCGTGCAGAGATGCTCGCATCACGTGCGATGATTTCTGCAAGCGACTGAAAACTTGAATCATGGTTTTGGCAGCTATCCAATACGTCAGCCAAGATGCTAGGCAGAGTAGGTAGTTTGCTGACTTCAAGTTCTTTTAAAATGTTTTGTGAATTGACTGGCATGTTCGCAAAAAAATAGGATTTATCGCTTTTTTTTAAGCTTAGACAATATTCCTTAAAAATTAAAAGTTTGCGCGTTCTTTTTTATGTGATGCTTGAATTTTCTGGTCGTATTGTGAGCAAAGCTCGCGCGTTTTGTGGCTTGTCAATCCTTTTTATGATTCCGCAAAGCCTTTAGAATTACTGAAATACAACGATAAAAGCACAACCGATAGGCCATATTGCCTAGTTCGCGTTTGAGCTTGAAACAACGAAAAGCGAGCCCGATGAACGTCATTAACTTGAATAAGTCAAAGTCTCAAAAACCAATGCCTCGTGTTCTCGCGATTACCG
>NZ_LWFI01001549.1:0-1044 GCF_001635735.1 Oleiphilus sp. HI0067 | reverse complement strand
TGATCCAGCAATCGGGTGACCAGGAACAACAAACTCTGGCACATCGCCGAACACCGACTCGACTGCAGAAACAAAGTTACCCTTAACACTTCCTACATCGGTCAGTACAGCACCGGGCTTGATGAATGGTTTAACCTCTTGCAGCACACTCTCAAATGCTTGAACTGGAACTGCCAACACAATGATATCTGCGCCAGAAACTGCTTCAGCAATTGTTTCAGCAGCTACATCCACAGCACCTAATTCAATACCGAGCTTTGCGTGATTTGAATCAAGCGTATACCCGACCGTCTTCGAGACAACGCCTTGCTCCCTCAAGCACTTTGTTAAAGAACCGCCAATTAGACCAAGCCCAACAACCGAAACGGTGAGCCCTTTTAATTCTTGCATCGCTAAACTTAGCGAATCGCTAGCCATGACTAAGCGACTCCAAAACTTCAATAAAACGAGCGTTTTCTTCAGGAAGACCGATTGATACACGAAGGTGATTTGGCATTCCATAATTCGCTACAGGACGCACAATAACACCCTGCTGCAACATAGCTTCGTACACTTCCATTCCAGAACCTTTCGTATCAAAGCACACGAAATTGCCTTTCGATGGAATATATTCGTAGTCCAGTCGATCAAATGCATCGGTCAACTGCTTCATACCATGTTCATTTGTCGTGATGCTTTTCTTTAAATAGTCTTCGTCTCTCAATGAACCGAGAGCCGCAGCAAGCGCGAGACTATTCACATTAAATGGATGACGAACTCGATTCAGCACATCCGCAATTTCTTCATTTGAAATCGCATAACCAACGCGCAACGAAGCGAGCCCCCATGCCTTTGAAAACGTTCTCGTGACAATCAAATTCGGAAAATCAGACAGCAATGAAACCCCATTAGGAAAATCGGGATCGGTACTGTATTCAATATACGCTTCGTCCAACACCACGATCACGCTTTCTGGCACTTGAGACAAAAACTCTACAACTTCAGCTTTACTCAACACCGTTCCGGTTGGATTGTTTGGATTGGCAATAAAAATAAGGGATGTGC
>NZ_LWFI01001548.1:0-1150 GCF_001635735.1 Oleiphilus sp. HI0067 | reverse complement strand
GCAACTCCGGTAGCATCGGTACGACATGATCTGGAAAATATACCGATGTCGCGCGCTTGTTCGCTTCATGATCTAAGGGGCTATCAACATTAACGTAATGACTAACGTCTGCAATCGCGACATATAGACGCCAACCACCTTCGTCGCGGCGCTCGCAATACACAGCGTCGTCAAAGTCTCGTGCGTCTTCACCGTCGATAGTAACTAAAGGAAGATCCCTTAAATCAATGCGTCCAGATTTATCGGCCTCGCTAACCTCTGGTGTAAACGATTCAATCTGAGCGATTAAATCTTCCGGCCATTCATGAGGAATATTATAAGAACGAATCGCTACCTCGATCTCCATACCCGGTGCTAAGTGATCCCCGAGCACTTCGGTAACTTCACCCGTCGCGTGTTCTCGTTTAGATGGCTGATGCAAGATTTTAGCAACAACATATTGCCCATGCTTCGCACCTAAGGTGTCTTCTTGAGCAACCACAACCTGTTGAGTCTCTCGAACACTTTCGACTTCAACAAAACACAAACCACTTTCAAAGAAAATGCGCCCAACAACATCTTTTGTATTGCGTTCAATGACCTCCATGATCACAGCATGACCGCGACCTTTCGCATCAACGTGATCAACCCGAACAAGCACTCTGTCACCGTCAAACACACTTTGCATTTGTTTCGCTGACAACAGTAGATCATCCCCGCCTTTCTCGAGTTTCACAAAGCCAAAACCATCGCGATGCCCTATGACGATTCCTTTCAAGAAATCGACTCGAGCGGCTGGCTGATATTGCTGTCGACGATTACAAACTAACTGACCATCACGGCTCATCGCGATCAAACGACGACGTAAGGCTTCAAAACCCTCGGGATCTGAGATTTCAAGAACATGAGCAATTTGCGGATGTGTTAATGCTTCGCCACTTTGCTCAAGCAAATCTAAGATATGCTCTCTGCTCGCAATAGGCTGCGCATACTTTTCGGCTTCTTTCGCCGCATGAGGGTCATGTTTCGATTGGGAAGGAGGATTTTGCGACTTATTTGGGTCGGATTTTGACATTCAATTGTTCAACGCTATGGATATAGCGCCAATTATAGTCTTTCTATCTCGTCAGTGCGATGAGTTAAAACAGCCTTATCGAACACTCACTGCAAA
>NZ_LWFI01001547.1:0-877 GCF_001635735.1 Oleiphilus sp. HI0067 | reverse complement strand
AACCATGCTGTGCGTAGCGCAATAGCTTTAGATAGTCTTGCCAGCCCCGAAAGGCTTTCTTTTGATAGGGTGGTGGGTCAAGAACAATTAAGTCATAGGGTTCGCGAGACTTAAACCAAGATTGTGATTTAAGAATATCCCGTTTAATAAAGGCACTTTTACCATCATGCAGCTTGTTTGATTGATGATTGCGTTGCCCGATTTTCAGCACATTGGCCGCCATGTCGACGTTGTCGACCCATGTTGCGCCGCCAGAAAGCGCAAAGAGTGAAAACACGCATGTGTATGAGAACAAGTTCAGTACGCGTTTGTTCTCGCTATTTTTTTCTATCCATTGTCAACCAACACGCATATCTAAAAATGTTCCCGTGTTGAGATTAGTACCAAACTTGATTTCACAGTGAAGGTCTTCGCTTAATGGAGCCTTATAGATCAGGGGAAGCTCTACTTCTTTACGACTAAACAAACTTTGCGTGACGAAGTCTGGCCATTCTCTGGATTGAATCAGCACAGCATCGATGGATGAGACTTCCTCAAAAACTATCTTTAACGCGTGATTTAGATCGTCGCTCAGAGTGTCGTTGAAATTCTGTACGAAAAGAAAAGGCGGATACCATTCGATATTTACATATTCATAACCTGCGTATTTTTTGCCACGGCCATGAAGGATACGTTGGCAATATGGCTGCTGCTGTATTCGGTCTATTAGCAATGGTGCTAATTCTGCTGCACTCAGTTTAATGGCGTTCATTCAAGTAGTGTCGATTTTGTTGGGAGGGGAGAAAGACGCGAATCCTAGCATTATGTAATGGAATATTCCTGCAGTTTCCTTGTGATATGCCGACATATACCTAAGCTTTAAATAATAAGCAGTAGA
>NZ_LWFI01001546.1:0-860 GCF_001635735.1 Oleiphilus sp. HI0067 | reverse complement strand
TCGAGCTCAAGCCAGGTTAAATATTCGGCCCACAGCTCTTTTAACCCGTCTGAAAATGTTGCGAATTTCGCTGGGCCATCGACGAGAAAAGGAATCAGCCTTCCACTTGTTGCTTCAACATACCGTGGAATGCTATCTGGACCGTATTTCGACTCTAAAAATTGATAGAACTTTACGCCGTAGCTATAGCTTTTGTTGAACGGCCAATCCCTAGTGCTTTGTTGAATTTTGCCTAAGGGTAAGAGACCTGATTCGACTTCGGTTCGCATCACCATATCGTAGTAGGCGCTTTGTCCTCTTCCCACGTTTTTATCTAAAGATGTTTCTGCGTAAGTAGCTAGGCCTTCTTTAAAAAAGGTAGATAAAAATATGTTTGGGAAAGAAAAGATATTCCGTCCGAATATGTAACGCGGGTAACTCGCCGCATCACGTGTTTTATCGAGATGGATAATATGGGTCATCTCGTGCAGGATCAGTAAGTCTAACCAGTTATCGTAGTCTTGAAGCTCGCTAACACCAGAGGGCAATGCGAGAAATAATACGCTTCGGTTATAAGGGAAAGGCGTTGCGTAACCATTCGCTGAGCTACTTTGATCGCTTAATACGATTTCGACTTTGTCGAAGGGTGTCCAAGATAAATAGTCACTAAGTTGAGGCAGTACATTATCCGCAGACGCAAGAGCATGCAGGGCTTCTTTCTCTCTAGTTTTTGGGTAAGTAACCTTAGAGTATTGCCCTTCAATCGTTTGCCAGTCACGCGTGATTGAGAAGTGCTCAAATGCGGAGATAGAGGCGCTAAAAATAAGCGCTAAACAAGCGGCGAAAATACGCATGATTGGCGGCGAGTCCTTTTATTATGG
>NZ_LWFI01001545.1:0-835 GCF_001635735.1 Oleiphilus sp. HI0067 | reverse complement strand
GAAGCTGTGTACGTTTATCCTAGACCCTTACCGTCACCCGAAAATACAAGCCTAGAGCGCAATGCGGTTTCAGGATCGGGGCAGATCTCGGGGCAAGAGCTCGATAATGTTAAGGCTTATGATAAGGGCGATAATGTTCGAAGAATTCTCTGGAAGCATTTTGCTAAGCGTGATGAGCTAATAGTTCGCTCGCCAGAGCTTCTTAGCGCGGATCCTGTCCATCTTGAGTATGACTCATATATGCGCTTTGGTAAGGAGTTGGCGCTGAGTTATTTGTGTTTCGATGTTTTTGAGTTACATGAAAGTCGTCTTCCGTTTTCGTTATCCTTGCCAAATGTAAGTGTTGGCGAAGAGCAGGGCGAGCTGCATTTGCGACGCTGTTTGAGGGCTTTGGCGGAGTGTGCTTAATGGCCGAAGTGCAAGTATCCCAAACTGAGGTTCTTGAATTAAACGGCATTCGGCACGGAGTTGTTGGTGTCATGCTGCTTCAGGCCGTGTCATTTTTATCGATCGCGCCAATATGGCTCTTCTCGTGCATCGCCCTGTTTATCGCTTTAGTTGCATTACCAGGTCTGGTTGGTAAGCGCTTGTTAAATGTGATTGTTCTCAGTGCGTCATTCATTGTTTTCTTCCTTGACTATCGACTGGATTATTCCGTTGAAATGGCAGCTGTGTTTCTCTTGTTAGTCGGTTGTATGAAGTCACTAGAGTTGCGTTCTCAGCGGGATGTGCTCATTTTCGTTTATGTGATGTTATATTTAAGCGCAGTATCGATGCTGTTTGAGCAAGGTATCATGCATGTGGTGCTGCAGTTTTGCTCACTTCTCTTTTGTTT
>NZ_LWFI01001544.1:0-494 GCF_001635735.1 Oleiphilus sp. HI0067 | reverse complement strand
TGGGGCGGGCAGTTGCTCTCAATATACTTCGCGAGTTCGAGTAGCCTATTTTCGAGTACAAACCGGTCTGTTTGATCAATCGACTAACAGCATCGTTTCTCAACAGAGTTTTGAAAATGAAAGTGCTATCGTAGATATTCCTACGGATAATCAAGCACTCGCTATCGATGTTAATTCGGAGAAGGGTCAAACGGCCATTATCTTCCAAGAAAGACGTGCGCCACAAAGCGGTTCGGGACCTGCTGAAAATACGGTTCGTGTTCTTCGACTAGATTAGTTTCGTTTGTCATTTGGTTAGTAACACTGGCGTCAAATATTGACCCAGTGTTCTACTCCCGCGCAGCTCTAGCGTTGCAAGGCCCGCAACAGCGGCTTCATGATGTATTCCAATACTGAACGTTCAGCTACGCTGATATCAACCGTTGCTTGCATGCCAGGTATGACGTTCAAGCGCCCGTTAGGGTTATCAAAGTACGCTTGGTCTACATGTACTT